>NZ_JBEOXR010000005.1:0-262985 GCF_040296665.1 Streptomyces sp. NPDC002057 | reverse complement strand
TCTTTTGTTGTTTTTGTGGTTTTTCTGGGGCCGTCGCGGGGGTTGTGGGGGGGGGGCCGGGCCGGGCCGGGGCGGCCCCCCCGGGGTTCCGGCCCTTCCCGTGCGACGGAGAGTCTCCGCGCGTACCGCTGCGCGCGTCCTACTTCGCGGGGACCTCTTCGAGGCAGAGGACGAACTTGTCCGAGTCCAGCTGCTGCGCGAGCGCCGAGAGCTCCGTGCCGCACTTGGCCAGGTCGAAGGTGCCGTCGATGACCTTCACGACCTTGAAGAGGTCGGCCTTGCCCGAGGAGCAGTCCGTCGTGTCGACCTTGGGGTCGTTGTCGGGGCCCGTCACGGTGACGCACTCGCCGGCCTTGGCGTGCACGGGGGCGTCGCCGGTGAGGTGCGGCAGGCCGAGCTTCACGGCGAGGGCGACGGCGATCGCGACGACGACAGCGCCGACCTTCTTGAGGATGCGGCTGCCCTTCTTCGCGGGCGCGGCGGGCTGCTCGGGGGTGACGGGAGCGGACGGCGTCGTCATGGGAGGTTCCTTGGGGATGTGGACATGATCAGACGCGAACGCTACATGCACCAAAAAGGACAAACAGGATCACTAAGAAGTCATGACCGATCAGATGCCGAGTCGTGATTCTGTCGTCCCGTCAGGGACGCGAGTCGGGCCCCGCCAGGGACGCGACCGACTCCGTCAGGGACGCGGGCCCAGCTGTCGCTGGTGGGTGAGCACGCGCCGCAGCTCCACCGGAAGCGGGTGGTACGGGCCGTACACCCGCTCCGCGTCGAACAGCAGCCGCTGGAGCTGGTCCTGACCCGCCAGGTGCTCGCCCGTCGCCACGAGGAGCAGCCCGATCCGCTGCCGGATGTCGAAGGAACGGGCCGGATCCCGCTCGTAGTACGGCAGCACCGCGCGGAACTCCGTGAGCGCCGCCGCCGTCTCCCCGAGCTGCTCCAGGCAGAGCGCCATGTCGTGACGGAACTGCACGGCCTGCGGATCCGCCGGTCCCGCCTCCGCGTCGCGGTCCGCCGCCAGGCGCCGCAGCTCCGGCAGCGCGCGCCGGTACTGGCCGTCGTCCATCAGCGTCGACGCGTACTGCTTGCGCAGGATCCGGACCACGGGCGACCGCTCGCCGTGCTCGGCCGCGGCGGCGGGCAGGATGCCGCCGAGGATGTCCACGGCCTGGGTGAGCGAGCCCTCCGCGAGCAGCCGCTTGACCTCGTCGACGGCGGCGGCGACGTCGGGACGGGCCGGGGGCGAGGACGGGGCCGGAACCGGGACCGGGGCCGGGACCGGCGGGTACGACCCCCTCGGGTCGGTCCGGGGCGCGGTGGGCGGCATGGGCGGAGCCTGCGCCGGAACGGCCGGAGCGACCGGACCGGCGGGAGCCGCGGGCCAGGACGGCGCGACGGTCGGTACGGCCGCCGCCGGGCGGTCGGGCCAGGGCGCGTGCGGGCGGAGGAACGGCCGCGTCGGGTCCATCGGCCCCGCCGGTGCGCCGCGCGCGGGGAGCAGCGGCAGCAGGTGCTCGTACACCTCGTGCGCGTCCGAGGGCCGCTCGCGCGGGTCCTTGGCGAGCAGCCGGAGGACGAGCGCTTCGAGGGCCTCGGGCACCTCGGGCCGCTGCCGGCGGAGGGGTACGGGGGGCTCGTACAGGTGCCGGTGGAGGACGCCGAGCGCCGTGGACCCGGAGAACGGCACGTCGCCGCTGAGGAGTTCGTGGAGCACCACGCCGAGCGCGTACAGGTCGGTGGAAGGGCCGACGGCGCCGCCCATGGCCTGCTCGGGTGCCATGTAGGCCGGGCTGCCGATGGGCGAACCGGTCTGGGTGAGACGGGTGGTGTCGGTGTCGAGGACGGAGGCGACGCCGAGGTCGAGGACGACCATCGAGCCGTCGGGGCGGACCATCACGTTCCGCGGCTTGAGGTCGCGGTGCACGATCGGCACCGCGTGGACGGCGGCGAGCACCGCGCACAGCTGCGCGGCCACGCAGACCGCCCACTCCCACGGGTACGGCTCGTGCTCGGCGAGGTGGTCGGAGAGGTCCGCGCCCTCCACGTGCTGCATGACGAGGTACAGGTCGTCGCCGTCGCTGCCCGCGTCGTGGACGGTGACGAGACCGGGGTGGTCGACGTGCGCGGTCACCCGGCACTCCCGGACGAAGCGGCGGCGCAGCTCCTCGGCGGCGGTGGCCGGACCGGTCATGGTCGCGGGCCGCAGCAGCTTCACCGCGACCCGGCGGTCGAGCCGTCCGTCGTACGCCGTCCACACCTGGCCCATGCCGCCCTGGCCGATGACGGTGGCGAGCTCGTAACGCCCGCCGATGACACGTCCGTTCACCGGCCGCCTTCACCTTCCCGGGGCTCCTTGCGCAGCAGGTCGCTCAGCTCGTCCAGCTCGGCGCGGACCTGGTCGATACGGGGAGCGCCGGGGCCGGGGACGGCCGGCGGCTCGGTGGCGTAGGGATTCCGGGGCGGGAGCCCGCTGGGCGTCGTGACGGCGGTGGCGTACCCGTACCCGAGGGGCTGCTGCGGCGGCCGGGTGCGCTGCCGCTCGAAGTGGCGGATCTCCGCGACCAGGTAGTACGTGATGGGGCCGGCCACCAGGAGCACGATCAGGCCGATCCCGATGAAGGACTCCGCGGTCCCGGTCTCCTCGTCGCCGGTGGCCGCCGCGTACGCGAAGAGCCCCGCCGAGGCGAGGAAGACAAGGCCGCACAGCACCCAGTCCCGCGTCCGCCGGGTGACGACCGCGAGCCGCAGCAGCGGCGCCCAGCCGAGGAAACCGCAGCTGAGCAGGGCGAGGGCGGACAGGAGCACCCGCAGCGCGATCAGCCCGCCGGAGGCGGGGCTCTTCGGCGGCTGCGGAACCTGCGGGGCCTGCGGAGGGCCGTACATCCTGCTGCTCCTGCGTCGGACGGAACGGGTCGGAGCACGAGCGTATACACGGATTCGGACAACGGTTCCGGGATACCCGGAACCGTTGTCGAACGGAGCGGCGGAGGGAGGGGAGTCGGAGGGACGGACGGGGCGGCCCCGGGGGCGCGACCGGCGGTGCCCCCGAGGGGTCGACCGGGTGGGGTCAGGGCGCCACCGTGCCGTCCGCGAGGCCGTCGTAGAGGCCCTGGACCAGCTGGTCGCCCAGGCGGGAGGTCTGCCGCAGGGACTCCTCGAAGGCGGCCAGGGCGCGGAAGCGCTCGCCGAAGCGGCGCTGCTCGGCCGGCGGGAGGCGCGGGATCTGGAGACGGCGGACGTCCAGCCGGGTCGCCGTCGAGGCGTAGCTGCTGGCCTGGCGGTTGTTGGCGGTGGCCCGGAGGAAACCCGCGAGGAACCAGGGGTCGAGGGCCGCCGGATCGGGCCGGAGCAGCTGGAGGTTGCGGCCGAGCGCGGCGCCCTGGGCCGACGCGTCGACGACCCGGACGGCCGCGCCGCCGCCCAGCACCGGGACGACCACGTCACCGGCGACCAGGAGCACCGGCTCCTCGGGCGGGCCGTCGGGCAGCGAGCCCGACGGCGGCTGCGCGGCCAGCACGTCGTGGTCGGTGAGGACGGCGACCGGCGCGTCGGCCGGGGCCGTGCCCGCGCCGCCCGCGCGCAGCGACAGGGCCCCGGCGCGGGCCAGTTCGCCGACGGTCGTGGTGGGCCGGCCGGCGCCTACGCCGCCCTCCGGGTCGGTCACCGGCGGCGGGGTCAGCTCCCGCGTACGGCGCAGGGTCTCCGTCAGGCGCTCCCTCACCCCCGCCAGCTGGGCCGCGCCCTCGGCGGCGGCCGGCGGCGGCAGGTGCCGGGCCGGGGCCAGGTCGACGTCGTCGTCCAGAAGCTCGATGACGGGTACGGAACGGCTCGCGCCCTGCGTCCCGGTCGCGGTCCCGTCCCGGTCGAACGGCGTCCAGGCCTCCAGTACGGCGGTGCGGACGGCCGACCAGTCGAGCCGGTCACGCCCCTGGCCGTCCCTGCTCTGGCCGTCCCTGCCCTGCCCGTCCCGGCCCTGGCCGGTGCGCTCGGACGCGGTGTCGACCAGGAGGAGTTCACCGACGGGGCGCTCGCCCTGGACCGGCCTGCGCAGCACCCACAGGTGCAGCGGGACGCCGTACGGGGGCGCGGCCCCGGCCGGCAGGGCGACGACCGCCCGCAGGGCGCCCCTGCGGAGCAGATCGGCCCGGATCCGGCGGCCCGAACGGCGGGACGCGGCGGCCGGCGGCATCAGGAGGACGGCGGTCCCGCCGGGGCGGAGCCGGGCCAGGGCGTGCTGGACCCAGGCGAGTTCGGACTCGGTGCGCGCCGGGAAGCCGTACTCCCAGCGCGGGTCGTAGGCCAGCTCGTCGTGACCCCAGTTGCGCTCGTTGAACGGCGGGTGGCAGAGGACCACGTCGGCGGCGAGCGCCGGGAAGGCGTCGGCGCGCAGGCTGTCCCCGGACCGGACCCGGATGTCGGCGTCGGTGGAGAGCGCCAGGCGCAGGGCGGTCAGGGCGGCGAGGTCGGGGTCGGCGTCCTGTCCGCAGACGGCGCCGGGCCGCCCGACGGCGCTCAGCAGACCGCCGGTGCCGGAGGCGGGGTCGAGGACGGTGAGGGGCGCGGGGGCGTCGACGGGACCGGGTCCGCTCACGTCTCCGTCACCGTCCTCACCGGTGGCCCCGCCCTCGTCCCCCGCGGGGGCTCCGGCTCCGGCCAGTGCCGCCATGAGGGCCGCCGGGCCCGGCGGCGTCAGCGTGTACTGGCGCGGGTTGGCGTCGAGGTGCCGGCCGAGGAGGAACTCGAAGGTCTCGCGGACACCCGTCTCCGCCGCGAGGTCGGCGGTCCCCCGCAGCAGCGGCAGGGAGGGCGCCAGGGCGGTCGCGGTGGGGGTGAGGACGGCCCGCTCCGGGCCGAGGCGCTCGGTGAGCGTCTCCTCCAGGGCGACCGGCAGGACCTCCACGAACCGCGCGTCCGGAAGCTCGGCCAGGGACGGCCAGGCCGCCGTCCGGTCCCTGACGAGAAGGAGGGCGCACCCGGCGTGCACGAGCGCGGTGACCGCGCCGGCGGGATGGCCCGCGATCTGCTGCCAGACGCGCTCGCGGAGCGGGACCTCGGCGAGCTTGCCCTGGTCGCGGAGCCACCGCTCGACCTCGGCGAGGGCGAAGGACGGACTGGTCTCCGTACCGCCCACGGGCTTGGGGAAGTCGGGATGGCGGCGGCGCCAGTTGCTGACGGCCGCCCGGCCGACCCCGGCGAGCCGGGCGATCCCGGCGGCGGTCACCTCGGCCGCGCCCGGCTCCGCACCGCTCGGCTCCGCACCGCTCGGCCCGGCCCCGGTGGAACCACCTGCTGCGCTCTGCCCTGCTGCGCTCTCCGGCACTCGACCCAACTCCCTGGCTCACCCGCTGACGCGTCCTCGTGTGACTCCGATCTTACTGACGAACGCGCACGGCACCACTTCACAGCGTGAGTCGATCTGTTTCTTGTGAACCGTGTTGACTCGGTTCACAAGCTCTGCTTCGATTGACCCATCGCGCCAGACATCGTCTCTGTCCCGGAGGACACACCCATGTCGTACGACACGCAGGTCCCGCCCACCGCGGCCCCGCTCACGCCGATGCGCAACGGGCTCGGCACGGCGGCCCTGATCCTCGGCATCATCGGCACGCTCTCCGGCCTGATCCCGCTCCTCTTCTGGCTGGCCGGCATCCTCGGTCTGATCGCCCTGATCCTGGGCCTGGTCGGCAAGGGCCGTGTGAAGCGCGGCGAGGCGAACAACAAGGGAGTGACGCTCACCGGCGCGATCCTGGGCCTCGCGGCCCTGGTCCTCTCGGTCGTCGGCATGGTCATCACGTTCACGGCCGTCAGCGACGCGGTCGACGAGATCGACAAGGCCATCAAGGACTCGGCCCCGAAGGACCCGTCGGCCAAGGCCCCCGCGGACTCCTCCAAGGCCCCGGCCGCGGAGAAGGGCACGTCCCTGGCGGACGGTGACACCTCGGTCTACGACGACGACCTCCAGGTCACGGTCTCGGACCCGAAGCCGTACACCCCCGGTGAGTACGCGGTCGGCCACACCAAGGGCAACAAGGCCTACCAGGTGACCGTCGTGATCGAGAACGCCGGCAAGGCGAAGTTCGACACCGCCCTGGCCAACGTGAGCGCGCGGGCCGGGAAGAACAGCGTCACGGCCGAGCAGGTCTTCGACGACAAGACCGGCGCCGGCTTCGAGGGAACCGTCCTGCCCGGCAAGAAGGCCACGGCGGTCTTCGTCTTCGACACCCCGAAGGACGCCAAGAACCTGACCGTCGAGGTCAACCCGGGCTGGGACTACAACGCCTCGCAGTGGGAGCTGAAGATCGGCTGACCGGGCGCACCCGCCCGCCCCACACGACCCGCCCGCCCCGAACCACCCGCACCACCCGCACTCCCCCGCACCTCATTCCCGGATCCCTCGGAGAGACCACCATGCGTGCCCACACCCGTCCCCTGGCCCCCCGCTCCCTCCGCACCGCCGCCGCCGCGCTGCTGTGCGCCGCCGTCGCCGTCGGCGCCGCCGCCTGCGGACCGTCCGGCGGCGAGGACACGAAGCCGAAGGCCGAGGCGAAGGCGAAGGGCCCCTTCGGGGAGCTGACCGGCTCGCAGATCCTCGACAAGGCGATCGGGGCGACGAAGGCGGCGAAGTCCCTGACCGTGGACGTGGACGTGACGTCCGAGGGCGAGCCGCTGAAGGCCTACCTCTCGCTCGACACCCGGGGGAACTGCGTCGGCACGCTGACCGTCGGCGCGACGGGAACGGCCGAGCTGATCAAGGCCGACGACAAAAACGCCTACCTCCGGCTCGACGAGGCGCTCCTGCGCGAGGAGCTCAAGGGCGAGACGCCGGAGACGCAGAAGGCGGTGCTGAAGGAGCTCAAGGGCCGCTGGACGAAGTCGCCCCTGACCGAGCCCGACACCAAGGAGATGGTGGCGCTCTGCGACCTGAAGGCGATGCTCGCCGACTTCGAGCAGGGCGCGGCCGGCACCGTGAAGGGCGAGGAGACCACCGTCGGCAAGCAGAAGGCGCTGAAGCTGACGGAGTCGGGCGACGGCGAGACGAACACGGCCTACGTGGCCACGGAGGGGACCCCGTACCTCCTGAAGATCGTCACGACCGGCGGTGACGAGCCGGGGACGGTCGTCTTCTCCGAGTACGACAAGCCGGTCGACGCGAAGGTCCCGGCGAAGAAGGACATCGTCGACCTGGGCTGATCCCCCCGGGGGGGACAAGGAAGAGGGTGGGGCCGCCGCGGGGGGAGCGGCCCCACCCTCTTCCGCGCGCTCGCGGCGCGGGTCGGACGCGGGTCGGACGTGGTCGGACGCGAGTCGGACGCTGGTCGGACGTGGGTCGGACGTGGGTCGGACGCGGTCAGACGCGGTGACGGACCCACACATTGGGCTCGACGTAGACCGCGTAGCCGCGCGTGGCCTCGCAGTGGACGGGGACGAGCGCGCCCTCGACCTCGACCGGGCCGTCGGTGTCGAAGGGGAGGCCGGTCCACTTCCGCCACTGCTCGACGGAGCCGGAGACGGTCATCGAGGCCGGGGCCACCGCCTCGATGACGCCGCCCGCGCGGACGTGGACACGGAGCCACGCGTCGTGCGGCAGCCCGTCGGCCTCGCGGGTACGGAAGGCGTACTCGTGGATGGAGGCGCCGGCCTCCAGGTGCTTGCCGTTGGGGCGGACCGGGGCGACCAGTTCGGAGAATCCGCGCCGGGCGGCGTTGTCCCGCATGGCGGCCAGCATGCGGTGCGAGAGGCCCTGCCCCAGGGCGCTCGTGTCGACGGTGATCTCGATGGCGCTGACGGTGTCGGCCTCCCGGCCGTGCTTCAGGTCGGAGAACGCCCAGAGCAGCACCTCGTCCCAGCCGCGGGCGGGCAGTTCGCGGCGGCCGTCCACGTCCAGGCGGAAGGGGACGCTGAAGCCGCGGGCGACGACCTTGCCCCCGGCGTCGGTGCCGACCAGGACGTACTCCGGAAGCTCGCGCACGATCCGGCCGATGTTCGCCCAGCCCACCGGGTCGTACATCATGAACTCGGGCCAGAGATCGCGCATGCCCCACATCGGCCCTTCCAGTTCGGGGCGTTCGGCAAGGGTCGATATGTTCAGGTCCATGTCGGCAGGATAAAGATCATTTTCCGTTCGCCCCACCGGTTTTTCACCGGCCCCGGCCCTCCGCTACGGAAGTCTCTGCTGCGGGCAGGTGGCGAGGACCCGCTTCATCGCGTCCCGCTCCCCGGCCGTCACCCACACCTGGTACTTCTTCTTCACCGCGATCTGCCGGGCCACGTACGCGCAGCGGTACCCCTTGTTCGGCGGCAGCCAGGTCGCCGCGTCGCCGTCGGACTTGCGGCGGTTGGTGGACGAGTCGACGGCGAGCAGGTTGAGCGGGTCGTTGGCGAAGCGGCGCCGGGTCCCCGGGTCCCACTTCTGCGCGCCCTTCTGCCAGGCGTCGGAGAGCGCGACGACGTGGTCGATGTCGACCTTGCTGCGGCCCCGGACGTAGCCGACGGTGGTGCCGGTGTACGGGTCGTCGGTGAGGGTGCCGGAGGCGACCTTGCAGCGGCCGTCGGTGAACCGGACGCCGGTCAGGTCGCGCTTGAGGATGTCGTCGCGGGTGCCGCAGCCGTTGCCGTCGACGTCCGCCCAGGCGCGGCCGAACTTCTCCCGCTCGTAACCGGTCTTCGGGGCGCGGCCCTTGACCGTGAGCGTGTCCACGGCCGCGAGGGCGGTGCCGCGCGCGGCGGGCTTCCCGGCGCCGCCGGATCCCGGGGTGTCGGATCCGGGCGAGCAGGCGGTGGTTATGAGTGCGGCGACGGCGAGCGCCGAGGCGGTCAGGGTCCTTCGATGCGTCAACACCCTGGAATCCTAGGCCTGACGGTGGTGGGGCCTTCGTCCCCTTGGTCCGGAATCGGGCGGGTCCAGGGCCCGCGCCCTCCCGCCGTGTCAGACCTTGCCGATGCCGAGGGTGTTCTCGGAGGGCAGCAGGCCGGAGCCGATGGCGGCCAGCCAGGGGCCGCCGAGCAGCTCGGCGAGGCGGGCGGTGCCGTCGGGTCCGAGGGCGTCCCAGGGGGCGGCGGCCAGCTCGTCCGTACGCCGCTCGACCTCGGCGCGCAGGGCGCGGCCGGCCTCGGTGGCGGACCCGTCCGGGCGCAGGAGCCCCCGGGCGGTGAGGCGTTCACGCGCGGCGGCCCACTCCTCGCCGCTCCAGCCGCGGCTCTCGAAGACGGGCTCGGGCGCGGCGCCGATCGCGGCGAAGGAGACGAGCGCCTCGACCGGGTCGAGGCCCGCGTCGGCCAGGGCGGCGAGGTGCCCGTCGCCCCGGTGTTCGCGCAGGATCGTCGCGGCCCGCCAGAGGTCGAGGTGCGGAACCTCGGGCCGGGGCAGGGCGGCGTTGGCGGCGGCGAGCGGACGGGAGGCGACGGGGCCGGGGGCGGGCGTCGCCCCGTCGGCGGCGGCCCGGGCCAGCGCGGCGGCCTCGGCGAGTCCGGGTCCCGCGACGGTCTCCTCGCCCAGGACGGACCGGTAGGTCCGGTCGACGGCGCGGAGCCGGGCGGCGAGGACGTCGGCCGGGGTGGCGGTCTCCCAGACCTCGGGGACGTACCGGGCGACCATCGCGGGGCTGAAGCTGTGGAAGGCGGCGGTCACCCGGTCGGCGCCGGGGGCGCCGAGGGGCGCGGCGCGCCAGGCGAAGTAGGAGGGCCAGCGTTCGGAGGTGTCGTAGCCGAGGGCCGCGGCCTCGTCGAAGGCCTCGGGGGCGTAGTAGAGCAGGGCGTGCAGGGGTTCGAGCAGGTGCCACATCTGACGTACGCGTCCGGATTCCACGGTGTGCTCCTCACCTCGACGGTCCACCTCATCTAGTCACTGCCTAGATGATGCGCCCGGGCCCCTTAACTTGTCAATGACTAGATCGGGGCTAGGCTGCCCCCATGACCAGCCGGAGCACCTACCACCACGGCGACCTGCGGCAGGCCGTCCTCGCCGCCGCCCTCGACGTCATCGCCGCCGAGGGCCCCGGGGCGCTGAGCCTGCGCGACCTCGCCCGCCGCGCGGGCGTCTCCCACGCCGCGCCCGCCCACCACTTCAAGGACCGCACCGGGCTCCTCACCGCCCTCGCCACCGAGGGGTACGGACTCCTCGCCGAGGCCCTCGCCGACGTGCCCGAGCTGAGCGAACGCGGAGTGCGGTACGTCCGCTTCGCGGTCGAGCACCCCGCCCACTTCCAGGTCATGTTCCAGCCGGAACTGCTGCGCGCCGACGACCCGGACCTCCTCGCCGCCAAGGAGCGCGCCTCCGCCGAACTCCGCGCGGGCGTCGCCGATCTGACGGACGTCCCCGACGCCCGCGCGGCGGGCATCGCCGCCTGGTCCCTCGCCCACGGCTTCGCGACGCTGCTCCTCACCCACAACGTGACGGGCGCGGTGGGCGACCGGGACCCCGAGGAGTACTTCCGCTCCCTCACCGGCCTGCTCTTCACCGCGCGACCCGCCTCGCCGGGAAGGGAGGAACCGGGTCGGCGGGAATAGCCCGCGCGGGTCGGCCATTGACGGACGACATGAGATCTTCGAACACCGCGCGCCGTACCGCCGTCGCCCTGCTCACCACGGCCGCCCTCGCCTTAGGGCCGTCCGCCGTCGCCACCGCCGGCCACACCGGGTCGGCGTCCTCGGCCGCGTCCGTCTGGCGCGGCGCCTGGGCCGCCTCGCCGCAGGCGGCGACCGCGCCCCTCACCCCCAACTGGTCGGTGCGGGGCTTCGACAACCACACCGTGCGGCAGTCCGTCCGCGTCACGGCCTCCGGCTCCCTGGCCCGGATCGAGCTGAGCAACCGTTACGGCACCACGCCCCTGCGCGTCACCGGCGCGACCGTCGCCCGCACCGCCGGGGGCGGCGCGGTGCGGCCGGGCTCGGTCCGCACCCTGCGCTTCGACGGCCGCCCGTCCACGACGATCCCGGTCGGCGGCACCCTCCTCAGCGACGGTGCGGCGTTGCCGGTCAAGGCCTTCGAGTCGCTGACCGTCACCCTCTACCTGGCGGGCGCGACCGGCCCCGCCACCTTCCACCACGTCGCCTCGGCGACCAGCTACCGGGCCGACGGCGACCACCGGGCCGACGTGTCCGGCGCGGCCTTCGACGAGACCAGCACCTCCTGGTACTTCCTCTCCGGCGTCGAGGTCACCGGCGGCCGTGAGACGGGCCGCCGCGACGGCGTCGTCACCTTCGGCGACTCGATCACCGACGGCACGGGCGCCACGACGGACGCGGACAACCGCTACCCGGACGAACTCGCCGAGCGCCTGGCCGCGTCCGGCCGGCCGCGCGCGGTCCTCAACCACGGGATCGCCGGCAACCAGGTCGTCAACGACACCACGTGGGCGGGCGAGAAGGCCCTGACCCGCTTCCGCGAGGACGTGCTGAACGAGCGCGGTGTCCGCACGGTCGTCATCCTCGAAGGCATCAACGACATCGGCGGCAGCACGGTGTCGTTCCCCGACGCCCCCACCCCCGAGGTCTCGGCGGCCGAACTGATCAAGGGCCACCGCACCCTCATCCGCCAGGCCCACGCGAAGGGCCTCAAGGTCATCGGCGCCACCCTCACCCCGGTGAAGGGCTCCTTCTACGCGTCCCCGGCCAACGAGGCCAAGCGGGACGCCGTCAACCACTGGATCCGCACCTCGGGCGCGTACGACGCGGTCGTCGACCTCGACCGCGCGGTCGCCGACCCGGCGGACCCGGACCGCATCCTCCCCGCGTACGACTCGGGCGACGGCCTCCACCCGAACGACGCGGGCTACCGCGCGATGGCGGAGGCGCTGGACCTGGACCAGCTCTGACCCGAGCCGGCTCCGGCCGGCCCCGGGTGGCGGCCGGTTCCCCGGAACCGGCCGCCACCCGGCGGCCTCACGACCCGAGGATCGTCGTCAGGAACTCCCCGGTCCAGGCGAGCAGTTCGCGGCCGACCACCGGCTTGCCGCCGATCTTGCCGCTCGTCGGGCGCGGCACCAGGATCTGGTGCACCGCCGGCTTGATGACCGTGCGCGGGTACAGCCGCTTCAGGCGCAGCTCCTGCGACTCGCGCAACTCCACCGGGGCGAAGCGGATGTTGGGACCCTGGAGGACGATCTCGCCGACCCCGCACGCGCGGGCCAGCATCCGCAGACCCGCCACGAGGAGGAGGTTCTCGACCGGCTCCGGCAGCTTGCCGTAGCGGTCGGTGAGCTCCTCCCGTACGGCCCTGATGTCCTCCTCCGAGTTCGCCGAGGCGATCGAGCGGTAGGCCTGGAGGCGGAGCCGCTCGCCGGGCGCGTAGTCGTGCGGCATGTGGGCGTCGACCGGAAGCTCGATCTTGACCTCCAGGGGCACCTCCTCCTCGGCGCCGCCCTCCATCTGCGCCCGGTAGTCCGCGACCGCCTCGCCGACCATCCGGACGTACAGGTCGAAGCCGACGCCCGCGATGTGCCCGGACTGCTCGCCGCCGAGCAGGTTGCCCGCGCCGCGGATCTCCAGGTCCTTCATCGCCACGTACATGCCGGCGCCCATCTCGGTGTGCTGGGCGATCGTGGCGAGCCGCTCGTGCGCGGTCTCCGTCAGCGGCTTCTCCGGCGGGTAGAGGAAGTACGCGTATCCCCGCTCACGGCCTCGGCCGACCCGGCCGCGCAGCTGGTGGAGCTGCGAGAGACCGAAGTTGTCGCCGCGCTCGACGATGAGGGTGTTGGCGTTGGAGATGTCGATGCCGGACTCGACGATGGTCGTGGAGACGAGGACGTCGAACTTCTTCTCCCAGAAGTCGACGACGACCTGCTCCAGGGCGCTCTCGCTCATCTGGCCGTGGGCCGTGGCGATCCGGGCCTCCGGCACGATCTCCCGCAGCCTGGCCGCCGCCCGGTCGATCGAGTCGACCCGGTTGTGGATGTAGAAGACCTGGCCCTCGCGCAGGAGTTCACGCCGGATCGCGGCGCCGATCTGCTTCTCCTCGTACGGTCCGACGAAGGTGAGGACCGGGTGGCGCTCCTCCGGCGGGGTGGTGATCGTCGACATCTCGCGGATGCCGGTGACCGCCATTTCGAGCGTACGGGGGATGGGGGTGGCCGACATGGTGAGGACGTCGACGTTGGCGCGGAGCTTCTTCAGCTGCTCCTTGTGCTCGACGCCGAACCGCTGCTCCTCGTCGACGATGACCAGGCCCAGGTCCTTGAACTTCGTCTCGGAGGAGAAGAGGCGGTGGGTGCCGATGACGATGTCGACGGAGCCGTCGCGCAGCCCCTCCAGGGTCGCCTTGGACTCGGTGTCGGTCTGGAAGCGGGACAGCGCCCGCACCTTCACGGGGAACTGGGAGTAGCGCTCGGAGAAGGTCCCGAAGTGCTGCTGCACGAGGAGGGTCGTCGGGACGAGGACCGCGACCTGCTTGCCGTCCTGGACCGCCTTGAAGGCCGCCCGCACCGCGATCTCCGTCTTGCCGTAACCGACGTCGCCGCAGATCAGACGGTCCATGGGAACCGTCTTCTCCATGTCCTCCTTCACCTCGGCGATCGTGGAGAGCTGGTCGGGCGTCTCCACGTACGGGAAGGCGTCCTCCAGCTCCCGCTGCCACGGGGTGTCGGGGCCGAAGGCGTGGCCGGGGGCCGCCATCCGCGCCGAGTACAGCTTGATCAGGTCGGCCGCGATCTCCTTGACGGCCTTCTTCGCGCGCGCCTTCGTCTTCGTCCAGTCCGCGCCGCCGAGCCGGTGCAGGGTCGGCGCCTCGCCGCCCACGTACTTGGTGACCTGCTCCAGCTGGTCGGTCGGGATGTACAGCCGGTCGCCGGGCTGGCCGCGCTTGGCGGGGGCGTACTCGACGAGGAGGTACTCGCGGGTGGCGCCCTGCACGGTCCGCTGGACCATCTCCACGTACCGTCCGACACCGTGCTGCTCGTGCACGATGTAGTCGCCGACCTCCAGGGTCAGCGGGTCGATCGTCTTCCGGCGCTTGGCCGGCATCCGCTGGCCGTCCTTGCCGGCCGCCTTCTGGCCGGACAGGTCGGTCTCGGTCAGCACGGCGAGCTTGAGCGCCGCGTCGACGAAGCCGTAGTCGATGGAGCCGCAGGCGACGTGCACGACCGACGGGGTGATCTCCGCCAGGTCGGCGTCGAGCCGGGCGGCGATGCCCTCGCCGCCGAGCACCTCGGCCGTGCGGGAGGCGGGGCCGTGGGCCTCCGTCACGTAGACCGTGCGCCAGCCCTCGGCCAGCCACCCCTTGGTGTCGGCGAGCGCGCGGGCCGTGTCGCCCCGGTACGACTCGGGGGCGCGCATCCCGAGGGTGAGGGTGTCCGCGCCGGAGTCGTCGGCGGTCGCGTCCGCCGCGAACGGCGACACCGACCACCAGGCCATGCCCAGCTCGCGCGCCCGGTCCCGGACGTCCGCGATGCCCCACAGGGAGGCCGCGCCCACGTCGATCGGGGCCTCGCCGCCGCCGGCCGTGGCCGCCCAGGAGGCCTGGAGGAACTCCTGGCTCGTGGCGACGAGGTCCGAGGCCCGGGTCCGCACCCGCTCCGGGTCGCAGACGACCGCCATCGCGCCCTTCGGCAGTACGTCGAGCAGCAGCTCCATGTCGTCGACGAGGACCGGCGCGAGGGACTCCATGCCCTCGACGGCGATGCCCTCCGCGATCTTCCCGAGGAGCTCGCCGAGCTCCGGGTGCTCCTCGGCGAGGGCCGCCGCCCGCTCCCGTACGGAGTCGGTCAGCAGCAGCTCGCGGCAGGGCGGCGCCCACAGTCCGTGCTCCGCCACTTCCAGGGACCGCTGGTCGGCGACCTTGAAGTAGCGGATCTCCTCGACGTCGTCGCCCCAGAACTCGATCCGGAGCGGGTGCTCCTCGGTCGGCGGGAAGACGTCGAGGATGCCGCCGCGGACGGCGAACTCACCGCGCTTCTCGACCAGCTCCACGCGGGCGTACGCGGCGGCCGCCAGACCCTCCACGATCTCGTTCAGATCCGCCGTCTGGCCGGAGCGCAGGGCCACGGGCTCCAGGTCGCCGAGGCCCTTGACCTGCGGCTGGAGCACGGAACGCACGGGTGCGACGACCACGCTGACCGGGCCGGCCGCCGGGTCGTCGTCCCTCGGGTGCGCGAGGCGGCGCAGCACGGCGAGACGGCGGCCGACGGTGTCGGAGCGGGGCGAGAGCCGCTCGTGCGGCAGCGTCTCCCAGGAGGGGTACTCGACGACCCGGTCCGGGTCGAGCAGGGACCGCAGCGCGGCGGCGAGGTCCTCGGCCTCCCGGCCGGTGGCGGTCACCGCGAGCACGGGCCGCCCCGAGTCGCGGGCGAGCGCGGCGACGGCGAAGGGCCGCGCGGCGGCCGGGCCGACCAGGTCCACGTGCGGGCGGTTCCCGTCGGAGGCGGCCTTCACCGCCTCGGCGAGGGCGGTGTCCTCAACGACTACATCGAGCAGGCCGTGCAGGCTCATGGAGCTTTCCATCCCGGTGGGTGACGGGGGCGGGCAACGCGAACAGCCCGACACGTGACACGGGCCGGGTGGTCCCGGGCGCGTACAGCCGCCCGGTGCGCCCCCCAGCCTACGACGTGCCACTGTCACCCGCCCGAAGGAAAGGGGCCACTCGGGAGGGGGACGGAGCCGGCCGCCGGGCCGCCCCACCACCGCGCCCCCTTCGACCGGACACCGATCGCCCGGGCGCGGGCCGAGGGGCTCACGCTCGTGACCGGGGACGAGCGCGTCCCCCGCGACGTGCCCGTGCTGACCGTCTGAACAGCCGTGCGGCCCCGGCGGACCTGTGTGGTCCGCCGGGGCCGCACGCCCCCGTTCCCCCGTTCCCTCGCGCGGGCGCTGAGCGGCTACTCGCTCGCGATCGCGTTCAGGACGTTCATGCGGCCCGCCCGGAAGGCCGGGACCAGGGCGGCGAAGAGGCCGACGAAGGCCGAGCCGACGAAGACCGTCAGGATCGTCGGCCAGGGGATCTCCAGGACGCCGAGACCCTCCAGGGCGAGCAGCTTCTGCGCGGCCGTGCCCCAGCCCATGCCCAGGCCGAGGCCGAGCAGGGCGCCGAAGAGGGCGATGACCACCGATTCGAGGCGGATCATGCGGCGCAGCTGGCGGCGGGAGAGGCCGATGGCGCGCATGAGGCCGATCTCCCGGGTCCGCTCGACCACCGAGAGGGCCAGGGTGTTCACGACGCCCAGGATGGCGACGACGATCGCCAGGGCGAGGAGCCCGTACACGATGTTGAGCAGCTGGCCGACCTGGTCCTTGAGCTGTTCCTTGTAGTCGGCCTGGTTGCTCACCTTGTACTGCGGGTACGGCGCCAGCGCCTTCTTGAGGGCCTCGTAGACCTGGGTCTCCTGGCCGTCCTTCGCGGAGGCGAGGAGGAGCAGGCTCTGCGGCATCCGCTCGGCGGGGACGTGCTCGGCGACGGTGGTGACGTTGGTGTACATCGCGCCGTTGTCGACCTGCCCGGTGTCGGCGGTGATCGCCGCGACCTTCAGCTTCGCCTTCTCGCCGCCCTTGAAGGCGACGGTGAGGACGTCGCCGACCTTCACGCCGTGCTCGGTGGCGTAGTCGCTGCCGACCGACATCGCGCCCTTGCCGTAGGCGTCGGCGAGGGTGCCGGCGGTGACCTCGCGGCGCAGGTCCTCGATGTACGTCGGTTCGGTGGCCGCCAGGTCGGCCGTCGTGGTCTTCCCGCTCGGGTCGGTGACGGTGGCCTCGACCCACCGGTACTCGGTGACGTGGTCCAGGCCCGGGGTCTTCTCCAGGGCGGTCTGGGCCTGCGGCACGATCGGCTGCCCGGTGCCGGACTGCACGATGTAGTCGGCGCCGACGGACCGGTCGAGCTCGTCGGTGGCCGAGGCGACCATCGAGGAGCCGACCACCGACAGGCAGGCGACGAGCGCGAGGCCGATCATCAGGGCGGCGGCGGTGGCGCCGGTGCGGCGCGGGTTGCGCAGCGCGTTGCGCTCGGCCATCCGCCCGACCGGGCCGAAGATCCGCAGGACGACGACGCCCAGGGCGCGGACGACCCCGCCCGCGAGGAGCGGGCCGACGACGACGAAGCCGAGCAGGGTGAGGACGACGCCGACGCCGAGCCAGAGGGAGCCGGGTGCGGCCTCCTCGGCGCGGGAGGCGGCCACGAGGGCGGCGGCTCCGACGGCGGTGAGGACGAGGCCGATCGCCCCGCGCACCCGGCCGGCCCTGCCGTCGGCGGGGGTGCCCGCGTCGCGGAGTGCGGCCATCGGGGAGACCTTCCCGGCGCGGCGGGCCGGGATGTAGGCGGCGAGGACGGTGACGACGATGCCGAGGGCGAGACCGACGGCCGGGGTCGTCCACGCGACGGTGAGGTCGCGGGTGGAGAGTTCCATGCCGACCGCGGACATGAGCTTCATGAGTCCGACGGCGAGGCCGACGCCCGCGGCGACACCGGCGATCGAGCCGAAGAGGCCCAGGAGCAGGGCCTCGACGAGGACGGAGCGGTTGACCTGCTTGCGGCTGGAGCCGATGGCCCGCATGAGGCCGATCTCGCGGGTGCGCTGGGCGACCAGCATCGAGAAGGTGTTGACGATGAGGAAGATGCCGACGAGGAAGGCGATGAAGGCGAAGCCGAGCATCGCGTACTTCATGACGTCGAGGAAGCCCGCGACGTCCTCGCGGCCGGCGTCGGCGGCCTCGGCGGCGGTCTGGAGCGTGTAGCCGGCGCCGATCGAGGCGGCGATGTTCCTCTTCAGGTCGTCGTCGTTCACCCCTTCCTTCGCGTCGGCCGTGATCTGGGTGAACAGGCCTTCCTTGCCGAGGAGTTCACGCTGGGCGGTGGCGGTGTCGAAGTAGACGATGGTGGCGCCCGGGTTGGTCACCTTGAACTCGACGGTGCCGGAGATCTTCGCGGTGAAGTCGCCGGTGACGGAGATGGTGCGGAGTTCGTCGCCGATCTTCAGGCCGTGCTTCTCGGCGGTGGCGCCGTCGACCAGCACGTCGGTGGGGCCGCGGGGCTCGTGGCCGGAGGCGATGTCGACGGAACGCAGCTCGTTGGCGCTCCAGTTGACGGCGATCGTCGGGGCGCCGCTGGTGGGCCCGACGTTCTTGTTCTTCGCGTCGACGACGGTGACGCCGGTGGAGACGACCGCGCCCTGCGCGGCCTGGACGCCCTCGGTCTTCCGGACCCGCTCGACCAGCGAGGCGGGGAAGGCCTCGGGGCGGCCGCCCTGGGGCGCGTCGCCCGGGTCGGTGTCCTTGGGGCTGACGGTGACGTCGGAGGCGGTCGACGCGAAGAGCTTGTCGAACGTCGTGTTCATGGTGTCGGTGAAGACGAGCGTCCCGCTGACGAAGGCGACGGAGAGCAGGACGGCGACGGCGGAGAGCGCCATCCGGCCCTTGTGCGCGAAGAAGTTGCGCAGCGAGGTCTTCAGGACACTCATGACGTCCGCCCGCGCGCGTCGAAGTCCTTCATGCGGTCGAGGACGGCGTCGGCGGTGGGCCGGAGCATCTCGTCCACGATCCGCCCGTCGGCGAGGTAGAGGACCCGGTCCGCGTAGGAGGCGGCGACCGGGTCGTGGGTGACCATGACGATCGTCTGGCCCAGCTCGTCGACCGAGGTGCGGAGGAAGCCGAGGACCTCGGCGCCCGCGCGGGAGTCCAGGTTTCCGGTCGGCTCGTCACCGAAGATGATCTCGGGCCGGGCGGCGAGCGCGCGGGCCACGGCCACGCGCTGCTGCTGGCCGCCGGAGAGCTCGTTCGGCCGGTGCTTGAGGCGGTCGGAGAGGCCCACGGTGTCGACGACCCGGCGCAGCCACTCGGCGTCCGGCTTGCGGCCCGCGATGTCCATGGGGAGCGTGATGTTCTCGATCGCGCTCAGGGTGGGCAGCAGGTTGAACGCCTGGAAGATGAAGCCGATCCGGTCCCGGCGCAGTTGGGTGAGCTTCTTGTCCTTGAGCCGGGTGATCTCCGTCTCGTCGAGGAAGATCTCCCCGCTGGTGACGGTGTCGAGCCCGGCGAGGCAGTGCATCAGGGTCGACTTGCCGGAACCCGAGGGTCCCATGATCGCGGTGAACTGGCCGCGGGCGATGTCGACGTCGACGGAGTCCAGTGCGACGACCCGGGTCTCCCCCGAGCCGTACGCCTTGACGACCTGACGCGCCCGCGCGGCGACGGCCGTACGCCCTCCAGTACCCCCGTGCCTGGGGATGGTCACAGCCGTGGTCACGGTTCTCTCCTCGGAGCAGTGGGTGGGTTTGTAGGTTCAAGTTAAGGACCGGGCACGGCCGTTCTCCTCCTCCGCCGGGACGAACAACCCCTGGCCCGTATGGGGGAGGCGCCCCTAGGGGTTCCTCCGCCCCTGGTCTTGGTGGGACCCTGACCCCGCACATTTAGGTGTACGAAGAAAGGAATGACGGGGTGACCGAGCCGCACGTGAAGGGGGTCGCGAAGCCGGGCCGGAGCACCGGGCCCGACCGCCGCCGCCCCGTCGTCCTCGCGCTCATGCTCGGCATGGGACTCGCCGCCGTCGACGGCACCATCGTGTCCACCGCCGTCCCCCAGATCGTCGGCGACCTCGGCGGACTCGCCGTCTTCTCCTGGCTGTTCAGCGGCTACCTGCTCGCCGTGACCGTCACCCTGCCGGTGTACGGGAAACTCAGCGACACCTACGGACGCCGACCCGTCCTCATCGCCGGCGTCGTCCTCTTCCTCATCGGCTCCCTGCTCTGCGCGGCCGCCTGGAACATGGCCAGCCTCATCGCCTTCCGCGTCGTCCAGGGCCTCGGCGGCGGCGCCCTCCAGGGCACCATCCAGACGATCGCCGCCGACCTGTACCCGCTGAAGGAGCGCCCCAGGATCCAGGCGAGGCTCTCCTCCGTCTGGGCCGCCTCCTCGGTCGCGGGCCCGGCCGCCGGCGGCCTCCTCGCGGGGTACGCCGACTGGCGCTGGATCTTCCTGATCAACCTGCCGATCGGCCTCGTCGCCCTCTGGCTGATCTGGCGCCACCTGGTCGAACCGGCCCGCACCACGCCCCGCCCGCCCGTGCGCATCGACTGGGCGGGAGCCCTCGCGATCTTCGCGACGGGCGCGCTGCTCCTCACCGCGCTCGTCCAGGGCGGCGTCGCCTGGCCCTGGCTCTCCGCCCCGTCCCTCGGTCTGCTCGGCGGGTCGGCCGCCCTCGGCGCCCTGACCGTGGTCATCGAACGGCGGGCGGCGGAACCGATCATCCCCGGCTGGGTCTGGCGCCGCCGCACGATCTCCGCCGTCAACCTCGCCCTCGGCGCCCTCGGCCTGCTCATGGTCGCGCCGACCGTCTTCCTGCCGACGTACGCCCAGTCCGTCCTCGGCCTCGGACCGATCGCCGCCGGGTTCGTGCTCTCGGTGATGACCCTGAGCTGGCCGATCAGCGCCGCGTTCTCGAACCGGGTCTACAGCCGCGTCGGCTTCCGCCTGACGGCCGTCATCGGCATCTCGCTGGCGCTGCTCCTGCTGCTCGCCTTCCCGCTCCTGCCGTTCCCCGGCGAACCCTGGCAGCCCGCGCTCCTGATGCTGCTCCTCGGCGCGGCCCTCGGCCTCTTCCAGCTGCCGCTGATCGTCGGCGTCCAGTCGACCGTCCCCTACGAGGAGCGGGGCACGACCACCGCGTCCGTACTGTTCTGCCGCCAGGTCGGCCAGAGCGTGGGCGCGGCGGTCTTCGGCGCCGTGGCCAACGGCGTCCTCGCCGCCCGTCTCGGCGGCAGCGGCGACCTGGACGCCCTGGCCCGCTCCCTGGACTCCCCCGGCTCCCTCACGGCGGAGGCCACGGACCACCTGCGGCGGGCGGTCGACACGGCGGTCGACTACGTCTTCATGGGCGCGGCGGGCGCCGCCGCGCTGGCCCTGCTGGTCCTGCTCACCCTCGCGCCCCGCCGCTTCCCGGTCCTGAAGGAAGCGGCGGGGGACGAGGACTGACCGCGTACAGAACGCGGTTGTACTACTCCGCCGAGGCGAGCCCGACGAACCCGGCCCACGCGTCGCGCGAGACCCGGAGGGCCGGCCGGGCCACGTCCTTGGAGTCCCGGACGTGCACGGCTCCCGCGACGGTGGCGACCTCGACGCAATCGCCGCCCTCGGTGCCGCTGTAGCTGCTCTTGAACCAGTCGAGCGACTCCGTGTTGTTCATAGCTCTCCCAGCAACTTCTCGATGAAATCCAGAGACTCTCGCGGGGTGAGAGCCTGCGACCGGATGATCCCATAGCGGGCCGCAGCGAGAACGGTCTGTTCCGGGTCGGTCGCCAGTGAGCTGGTGTTCTGAGCCTCGACGTAGAGAAACTTCTTCCCGTCCTTGCGGGTCACGACCGTGAACGGGCCGTTCACGCCCGCGTTGTCCTCGCAGTCGGTCGGCATGACCTGCAACTCGACGTTCCGCCGTTGGCCGATCAGGAGCAGGTGTTCCAACTGCCCCCGAAGGACGCCCTTCCCTCCATATCGATGCCGCAGTACGGACTCGTCCATGACGAAGCTCAGCAGAGGTGCGGGGCGCCGGTCGAAGATGTCCTGCCGCGCCAATCGGGCCGTCACTCGCTGCTCGATCGTCTCGTCGTCCAGCGGCGGCCGTCTCATGGCCAGGAGTGCCCTCATGTACTCCTCGGTCTGGAGCAACCCCTTAATCACCATCGTGTCGTACGCCAGCAGCTCTATCGCCTGCTTCTCCAGCTGCGCCATCCCCTGGAAGAACGCCGGGTACTGCGCCCTCTCCAGCTGGTCCTTCCAGACCTTCAGCAGTCCGCCCGCGTCCAGCACCTCGTCCGACCGGTCGATCGCGCGCGGGGGCGGGATCCTCCGGCCCTGCTCGAACGAGGCGATGGTCGACGCCGAGTAGCCCAGCCGCTTGCCGAACTCCTCCCGTTCCATCCCCGCCCGCGTCCGCAGCGTCTTCAGGCTCTGCCCGAAGGCCGCCACGACGCCCTGCCCGGACTTGTCCGCCGTCTGGCCCGCGTCCCCCTCGGGTCCGGACTCCGGCGCCTCGACCGGCTGCTCCTCCGCCATCGCACCCCACCTCTCGTACCTGCGCCGACGCACCACGTACAAGGCCATCGCGTCAGCGCGTCACCACTGGTCACGCTACGCCACCAAGAGGAGCTTGGAGGGCATGACGAGTGACAACCTCAGCCCCACGGACACCACCCAACTCGGTGGTGTCTCCCCTTACTTGGACCGGCGGGTCTTCACCCTCCGCTTCACCTCGACCGCCCGGGGTGCCCGGCTCGCGCGGCGGCTCGTCGCCGTCCGGCTGGACGAGTGGGGTGTCCCGTACGGGAGTGCGGCGCACGAGACCGTCGTGCTGGTCGCGGCCGAGCTGGCGACGAACGCGGTACGGCACGGGCACGTGCCGGGGCGGGACTTCCGGCTGCTCCTGCGGGTCACGGACGCGCCCCGGCCCGTCGCGCGGATCGAGGTGAGCGACACCCGCGCCGAGCGCGTACCGCTCCGGCCGGGAAGGCTCCCCGGCCCCGGTCCGGAACTCGCGGACGGGGGCCGGGGGCTGCTGCTCGTCGAGGCCCTCGCCGAGCGCTGGGGCTGGTGCCCGAGGCCGGGGGCCCCGGGCAAGACGGTCTGGGCGGAGTGCGCCCTCGCCTGAGGGCGGGGTCAGAAGGCGATGTCGTACCGCACGCCGTTCGTGACGCCGGTCTTCACGCCCGGCTTGAAGGGCGCCTTCCAGTTGCCCGTACCGGCGTAGAAGGTGGCTCCGGAGGCCGAGGCCATCAGGTCGGCGCGCCCGTCGCCGTCGGCGTCCCCGACGCCGACGAGGTCGGTGAAGGCGCCCCAGCCCTTGCCGATCGGGGTGCGGGCGGCGAAGGTGCCGTCGCCGTTGCCCAGGTACAGCCAGAGCGCACCGGTCCTGTCCCGGGCGACCAGGTCACCGGCGGGGCCGCCGGCGAGGTTGCCGAGGGAGGCGACCTCGTTGTAGACGCCCCAGCCGCCGCCGATCCGCTTGCGGGCGGCGAAGGGGGCGGTGGCGCTCCCGGTGCCGGGGTGGAGCCAGAGCACGCCGGCCTTGTCGGTGGCGAGGAGGTCGGCCCGGCCGTCGCCGGTGACGTCGCCGCCGGCCGCGATCCGGTCGTACACCTGCCAGCCGCCGCCGATCCGCGTCCGGCCGGCGAAGGGCGTGAGCCGGTCGCCGGTGCCCCGGTAGAGCCAGAGGACGCCGGTGCGGTCCCGGGCGACGACGTCGGGGGCGGTCGTGCCCGCGAGGTCCCCGGCGCCTTCGATCCGGTCGTAGACCTGCCAGCCGTGGCCGATCCGCGACCCGCCGGCGGCCGTGAGCGAACCGCGCACGGCGGCGGGCTGCGTCCGGAACAGCCACAGGCCGCCGTCGGGCTGCCGGGCGAGGAGGTCGGCGGTGCCGTCGCCGTCGACGTCGTGGGGCGCCGGGGGCCGGTTGACGGTGAACCGGCCGGTGGTGATCAGTGCGGGGCCGATGCCCTCCTCCGGGCGGGCGACGATCCTCCACTCGTACTCGCCCGCGCGGGCGGGGCTCAGCAGCCCGCCCGGACGCTCCAGGTCCTTCCCGTCCCAGTGCCAGGAGATCCGGCGCGGCGCCCCGTCGGCGGTGTCCGCGGCGGGCCACTCCTGCCCCAGGGACTCCCCGCTGCGGAGGTGCGTGAGGCTGACCTTGACGTTCGCGTCCCCTCGCGTCAGGCCCCAGACGAAGTCGACCCCGTGCGCGAGCTGGTCGCCGGTGAGCGTCCGCACGGTCGGGGAGTCGGTGAGGGTGACGACGGTCGGCTGTCCGGTGGAGGCGACGAGTTCGACCGTCGGCCGGCCGCCGTCGGCGCGCGGCGCGATCCGGTAGAGGCCCTCGCCGTGCTCGGGGGTGCCGCCGCGCACGAGGAGGCTGCCGCCGGGACCGGCGACGGCGGAGGAGAACGCGGTGAGGAGGACGGCCTTCTCGTCGGTCTCGATCGACCGGACGGTGAACGGCCGCACCGTGTCGGCCACCGTGGCGTCGGCGGGGGCGGACGCGTCGATGTGGGCCTTCTGGCCGGACGCCATCCAGCCGCCGACCAGGTACAGCGGGTCGTCCAGGGGGTCGTCCGACGGGAACCACAGCTCGCCGGTCCTGTCCCGTTCGTGGACGACGATCCCGTGGAGGGCCCTGCTTCCCGACATCCGGGCCTCCCGCCAGGCCACGTGCGTGGCGGAGACGGCGCCCGGGCGGGCCCACTGGTCGTCGGTCTGCAGGTACGTCTTCCGGGAACCGGACGCGAAATCGTAGAGGACCTTGGCGTCGAGGCCGGCCGCGTCGAAGCGGCACTCGTAGAGCGCGGAACCCGTGTCGGTCCAGCCGTCGTATCCGTCGTGGCAGTTGAATCCGGGCGATCCGTCCAGCCATCTGGGCTTCGGGGTGGAGCCGTCGAGCGTGACGGCGTACTGCCGCACGGTTCCGTCCGTGAACCGCCCGAGGAGCAGGGTCTCGCCGGCCAGGCCCTCGAAGAAGTAGCCGTCGCCGAGCGCTTCGAGGTCCACGTCCTGCGGGGCCGCTGCGCCGGTGGCGGGGGTCGACAGGTCGTAGACCCGGAGGACCCGGCCGGCGACGGGGGCGGACCGGTCGACGGTGACGACGAGGTCCGCACCGCCGGCGGCGGCGTCGGTGGCCCCGGGCAGGACGACCGACGACCCGTCCGCGTACCAGGTCCACCGGAACTCCGGCGTGGCGCCCCGCGTCTTCGACAGGAAGCCGCTCGGCCCCGCGCCGACGACGTCCGCGTCGCGCGGGAACGGTACGACGGTCTGCTGCCGGTCCTGCCGCTGGTCCTGCTTCGTGGCCCCCGGCGCGGTCGCGGCCGTGGCCGGGAGCGCGGTGAGCGTGCCGCCGGTGGCGGCGAGGACGACGGTGACGGCCGCGGCCGCGAGACGGCGGGCGTGCGGGCGTGTGACGTGCATGTTCTTACTTCCTCCCCCTGGGAAAGGGGAGGTTAGCCGACGGGCGCGCACCGGCTCGCACCGGCCTCCGTCACGCGCCCGGACGCTTCGGGAGCGTCAGGCAGAACGGGTGCCCCGCCGGGTCCAGGACGACCCGCCACCGGTCCGGACGGGGCTGGACGTCGGGGACGGTCGCGCCCCACTCCACGAGCCGGGCCGCCGCCTCGTCCAGGTCGTCGACGTCGAAGTCGAGGTGCAGCTGCTGCGGCCCGTCCTGGCCCGGCCAGGTCGGGGGCCGGTAGCCGTCGACGCGCTGGAAGCCGAGGAACAGCCCCTCCGCTCCGCGCAGGCCCGCGAACTCGTCGTCGGAGCGCTCGGCGAGCGGGAGCCCGGTGGCCCGGCCGTAGAACGCGGCGAGGGCCATCGGGTCGGCGCAGTCGAGGGTGACGGCGACCAGCTTCATGATCATGACCGGGAGTGTACTGCCGGGACACTCGCCGATGCGGACCCAAGTCCCGCTACTCCCGCGGCTGTTCGGGCTCCGCCGGACCCCGTCCCGTCAGCGCCGCCAGGGCGTTGCGGATGTGGTCCACGTGCGCGTGGATCTCCTCCCGCGCCTCCTCGTGCTCCCGCAGGACGCGCTCCGTCTCGCGCTCGACCCGCTCGGCCTTCATCCGGGCTTCCGCGAGGAGGGCGGACGCGCGCGCCTCGGCGTCCTCCTGGCCGTGACGGGCCCCCTCCTCCGTCCTGGCCAGCGCGCGCCGGGCGTCCCCGAGCCGCGCGTCGGCCGCGGAGGTCAGTTCCTCGTGGCGGGAGTCCAGGGCGGCCGCCTCGCCCTCCGCCAGGCGCTCCGCCTCGTCCCGCGCCGACGTCTGCTCGGCGTGCTGCCCGGCCAGGAGCTCCGCCGCGCGCCGCTCGGTCTCCTCGAAGACCTCCCGGGCGGCGGAGAGCCGCTCCCCGGCCTCGCGGCCGGCCTCCGTCGTCAGCTCCTCGGCCCGCCCGCGCGCCGCCTCCAGGGTCGCGCGGGCCGCCGCGTCGGCCGCCGTCCGCACCCCCTCCGCGTACGCCCGCGCCGCCCCGGCGGCCTCCCGGCCCGCCGTCTCGGCCGCCTCCGCGAGGGACTGCGCCTCGGCCTCGGCGGCCCGTACGAGGGTCTCGTCCTCCTGCTCGGCCAGCTCCAGGATCTTCCGCGCCCGGGCGCCGAGGGACTCGTACCGCTGCGGCGCGAGCGCCTCGACGGCCGCCCGCAGCCGGACGGCCTCGGCCTCCCTCTCCTTCACGAGGACGGTGAGCCGCGCGGCCCGCTCCCAGGCGCCGTCGCGGTCCCCGGAGAGTGCGGCGAGGTGGCGGTCGACCTGCTCGGGCCGGTACCCCCGCCCGCGTCCGACAGCGAAACTCATCCCTGGCGCCCCTTCCCTCTGACCCGAACGTCCAGGATGCTCCATCAGAACGGACAAAAGGCGCCCAACGTGCATACACGTCGAGCGCCCTTCATCACATTCCGTTCAACGCATTCTGTCCACCGGCGTCGACGGGAAACCCGCCCCCTACAGCAGGCCGTCCCACATCTGCTCCAGGAGCACCGACCACCAGTTCTCCGGCGACGCCAGCGCCGCCGGGTCCAGCATCGCCAGCTGCGCCTGGAAGTCGACCGTCCAGCGGCCCGCCTGCTCCGGGTTGAGCCCGAACCGCAGCCGCCACATCCGGCCCAGCAGCGCCATCGAGCGCGTGAACTCCGGCAGCCCGGTGTTCACGAACTGCGGCGGCACCGACTGCCCGCCGGGACCGGCCTCCACCGGCACCGCCACGATGTGCGCGGTCCCGTACTGGACACAGATCGCCCGGCCGAAGTCCGAACCGAGCACCAGGTACGAGCTCGCGTCCGGCGCCGCCGCGACCTGCCGCTGCGCCGCCAGCTCCGCCAGCGTCGGCACCACCGGCACCGCGGGCTGCGCCCAGAAGAACGGCCCGAAGTCCGCCGGAAGGCCCGCCCACACCAGCGTGCGCGCCACCAGCTCGGGCACGCCCTGCCGGGACACCGCGCGCTGGTCGAAGCGGAGCACGCCCGGACCGAACGCCCCGGCCAGCTCCTGCGCGATCGCCTCCGGCGGGACCGGCGGCGCGGGCTGCACCTGCGGCAGCGGAGCCCGTACCGGCGCGGGCCGCGCGGGACCGTCCGCGACCTGGTGCAACTCGCCCTGATGGGTCAGGAGCTGCCGCATGCCCTGCTGCCGGCCCGTGTGATCGCGGCCGTACGCGGCGATGCTGGTGATCCGCGCCTGCGGCCAGGTCTCCCGGATCATCCGCGCGCAGTAGCCGCCCGGCAGCTCGCAGGACTCCAGCTCCGTGTGCAGTTCGAGGACCTGCTGCGGCGGCACGTTCATCGCCCGCAGCTCGTGCAGGATCTGCCACTCCGGATGCGGGGTGCCCGGCGCCGAGCGCCGGATGATCTGCGCCTCGGAACCGTCGGGCGCCCGGTAGCGCAGCACCGCCTGGTAGCCGGGGCCGACCGTCGGCTGACCCGTCGGCTGCTGCGGATAGCCGTACGCCGGGGGCGCGGGCGGCGGCGTGTGCCCCCCGTGCAGCGGCGGCGGCGGCCCCGGAGGCTGCGGCGCCGCCGGACCGGCCGGACCCGGGTGCGCCAGCATCGTCGCGGCGTGCTCGACACCGCCCGCGGGCCCACGGGGCACGCCCGGCGGCGGCGGGGGCGGCGGCGGCGCGCCCGGACCGCTCGGGCCCGGCTGCGCCAGCATCGTCGCGGCGTGGTGCACGGGCTGCGGCGGCGTCGGCGGCCCGGGCGGGGCCGGAGCGGGCGGCGGACCGGGCGGCCGGGGCCCCTCGGGTCCGAGCTGCGACACCAGCTGCGTGGGTACGTAGGCGGGGGCACCGCCGCTCGACGCGCCGGGGACGCCCGGGGCGCCCGGCGGCGGGGGCGGCGTCGCGGGACCGCGCCCGCCCTTCGGCGGCAGCGCGGCCTTGCTGGTCGCGGCGTCCGCGATGTCACCGGCACCCGGCGCCGTGGGCGCGGGCGACGGGGGCGGCGGCACACCCGGACCGGGCGGCCCGGACGGACCGGCCTGCGGAGGCACCGGAGCGGAGGGGGCGGACGGCGCCGGCGCGGCCGGGTCGAGCCGGGGCGCGATCGCGGTCGACGGCAGCGCGCTGCCGCCCTTCATCAGGGCGGTCGGCGCGTCGGCGCCCACCAGCGGCGGCGGGGTGTCCTCGTCGTCCGTCCCCGACAGCGGCGGCGCGAAGACGGTCGCCGGCAGCGGCACGGCCCCGTCGGCGCCACCGGAACTCGCGTTGGCGTCCGCCCACGGACTGGGCGCGGGCGGCGGCGTCGACACGGACGGCGCCACGGGCGGTGCGACGGGCGGTGCGACGGGCGGCGTCACCGCCGGCGGAGCCGGAGGCACGACCGGGGGCGCGGCCGGGGGCACGACCGCGGCCGGAGCAGCCGGAGTCGCCGGCGTCTCCGCCGGTACGCCGTCCATCGCCGTCGGCTCGTACGCCACGGAACCCGAGGCGCCCACCGAGGCGCCCGCCTCCGACGAGGCCGAGGACGCGACCGACGCCGACGAGGCCACCGAGGCCGAGGACCCCGCCGCCACCGGCTCCGACACGTCGTCCACCGACGCCGACGAACTCACGCTCTCCTGCGACACGTTCGGCTGCTTCGGCAGCCCGATCCTGTCCGCCGCCTCCTGCAGCCACTCCGGCGGACTCAGCAGGAACGACGTCTGGTTCAGATCG
Organism: Streptomyces sp. NPDC002057; assembly: GCF_040296665.1. Classification (NCBI taxonomy): domain Bacteria; kingdom Bacillati; phylum Actinomycetota; class Actinomycetes; order Kitasatosporales; family Streptomycetaceae; genus Streptomyces; species Streptomyces sp. NPDC002057. The sequence continues at coordinate 234,386 of NZ_JBEOXR010000005.1, read as the reverse complement.
ATCCGGGCCGCCGGAACGGCCGCCTGCGCCGGAACGTCCTCCGCGGCCCCGTACTCCTCCTCGTACCGGCGGATCACCTCACCCACCGGCAGCCCCGGCCACAGCGTCGCCTCGCCGCTGTCCCGGGCGATCACCAGACGCTGACGCCCGCCGTCCGAGGTCGGACCGCCCTCGCGGTCCTCCGCCCACACCACGAACCCCAGCTCGAACTCCCGCACCCGCACCTCACGGTGCTGGTACGACGGCAGGTCGCCGTTGATCCATTCCTCGGCGCGCTCCTGCGCCTGCGCGAACGTCACCACAGCCCACTCACTCCCCCACCGGGACCACGGGCACCGCTCGCGCGAAGCCGCCGTCCACCATCAGGTTCGCCACCGTCTCCAGCTCCGGGGGATTGCCCGCGAGACGCTGGAGGAACGCGTCGAAGTCCGCACCACAGGGCAGCAGCAGGCGCTCCACCCGCTCTGCCACCGTCCACCCGGCCGCCACCGCGCCGGAGTCCCGCGCGTCGTCGTACGCGCAGAACCACACCGAACCGACCGCCTCACCCCGCACCTTCAGCGCGATCAGACCGCCCTGGACGAACGCGACGCCCAGATAGTCCTTGGTCAGATGGTCACGGAGACACTTGTTGACGTAGACGAGGTCGTTGACCCCCGCCTCCTCCCGCACCGTGAAGAACGGCTGGTCGACCAGGAGCCCCAGCTCCGCGTCGAGCGCCGCGCCCACCGGAGCGCACCCGCCCGCCGCCCTCAGGAACGAGCGGTACGCCCCCGGCAGCCGGTAGCCGAGGTCCTCCTCGACGCCCTGGAGCTGCTGCTCCGACACCGACACCAGCCCCTTCGGCAGCCCGAAGTGCGCCGGCCGGGTCTCCTGCAAGGGGCGCGTGCCCCGCTTCGCGTGGTCCACGGCGGCCGTCGCCACCCCGCCGTGATGCCGCAGCAGGGCCTTCACCTCGACCGGGACCAGCTCCATCCGGCGACCACGCGCCACGTGGTGCCAGGTCCAGCCGTGCGGCGTCGCCACCGCGGGAATCGTGTCCCACAGCTCGTGGCCGGTCGCCGCCATCGCCGCGTTCGCCGACACGTAGTCCGTGAGCCGCAGCTCGTCGACGCCGAAGCCCTCCGGCGGGTCGGCGATCTCCGCCGCCGCGCGCGCGTACGGCGAGAAGTCCGGGTGCCCGAACTCGTCCACCCGCACCCCTCTCGGGTGACGGGAGGCGCGGACCGGGTCCGGGAAGTGCACGACCTGCCCGGCGTAGGCCGCGTTCGGTGGCGCGGTGTCCTGCCCGAGCCGACCTGTCGTCATTGCGGTTGCCCCCTGCACTGGCGTCGCTGACTGCTACTACCCGCAGCCGCTGGCTGCTCCTGACTGATGCCGCACAGCCTATGCGCTGCCACAAGAGGCCGAACCGGCCCGATCCGACGGTGACCAACTGTCACGACGCCATGACAGGTGCACCATGATTCCGACACACCGAAGCCGCGTTTCGGCGCCCCAGCTTCCCCATATGGCTCCCTATTTGGCAGGCTGTCCACGCAACTCGGGGGATTGCAGGAGGGGAAGACCAGCACCATGCACGCAGCACCGACGCCCACACAGGGTGACCCACGCCTCAACTGGAGCAGCAGCGCCGACACCACGCGCGCGCCGTTACTGCTGCAGCGCCGCGACGGAATCCTCCCCACCGTCGGGGCCGCCCTCTCCGTGCGCGGTGAGACCCTCACGTGCACCGCGGGCCGCGGCGACCGGCCGCCCACCCTGCACGCCCTCGTCCAGGACTTCCTGGACACCCTCACCAGCGGGCAGCGGGAACGCTTCACCGGACGATGTCCCGAGGCGATCCTCCTCTCCCGGCACCTGACCGCCACCGAGAACGGACGCTCCAAGCGCGCCCAGCGCAAACCGCTCACCCACGGCGAGGCCCGCCGCTCCCTGAAGCACGCCAAGCTCACCGCCCGGCGCATCCGCGAGGACGGCGACCCGCTGCACGGCAGCTACGCCGCACCCTGCCGCTCCTGCACCGCGATGCTCGCCCACTTCGGCGTACGCGCGGTCGACCCCACCACGCCTGTCGAGAACGGCTGACCGCACCCCCATGCCCGACCACCTCAGCACCACCCGGTTCCCGGTCAACGTCGACGCCGCCCTCCGCGAGGCCGGCTGGCAGCCCGGCCGCTGGGACATCAAGCTCGCCGAAGAGTGGGCCGACACCCTGCGCGCCCACCTCTCCCCCGCCGGGCACCGGCACAGCGTGTTCCCCGCAGCCGTCGAGGCCTGGGCCGAGTTCGGCGGCCTGCGGATCACCGCGCCCGGCCACGGGCGGCAGATAGCGCCCGCGGCCGTACGCTTCGACCCGCTCGCCGGCCTCCACCTCTCCCGCAGCCTCGCGGACCTCGGACGGGCCCTGGAGACGGAACTCGCGCCGCTCGGCGAGGAGGGCGACCACCAGGCGATCCTCGCCATGGACATCGAGGGACGGGTCTACAGCCTCGACCACGCGGGCGACTGGTACCTCGGCAAGGACATCGACGCGGCCCTGTCGACCCTGATCACGGGCGCCCAGCCGCCCCGCCTGACGGCGGGGTAGCGCCACCCGACCGGCCACCGGGGCCGCACGGCCGGCACCGCCGGGGAGGTCAGCCGGCCGGCGGTGTCGGCAGCACGGCCGACACCTTGAACCCGCCCGCCTCGGTCGCCCCCGACACGAACACGCCCCCGAGCCGCAGCACCCGCTCCCGCATCCCCACGAGCCCGTTCCCGCCGCTCGGCAGGCACACGGCGACGGCACCGGAGTCCGAGGGACACGGGCCGTTCTCCACCTGCGTCGCGACCTCGGCCTCCCGGTGCGCGAGCCGCACCACGACCTCCGCGCCCGCCGCGTGCTTGTGGACGTTGGTCAACGCCTCCTGCACCACCCGGTACGCCGTCCGCTCCACCTCCGGCGGATACGGGCGCGCCTCCCCCATCACCACGAACTCCACGACCGTCCCCGCCAGCCGCGACTGCTCGCACAGGGCCTCCAGGGCGTCCAGACAGGGCCCGTCATCGGCGGCGGCCTCCGCGGCGGCGGCCGCGGCCCGTCCGACGGCGGCCAGGGGCACCGGAGCGGGGGCCACCGGAGCGGTCCCCTCCCGCAGCACGCCCAGCATCTCCCGCAGCTCGGTCAGCGCCTGCCGGCCCATGTCACCGACGAGCGCCGCGTTCTTCACGGCCTTCTGCGGGTCCTTCAGCGCCACCGCCTGCAACGCCGCCGCGTGCACCACCATCAGCGACACCCGGTGCGCCACCACGTCGTGCATCTCCCGCGCGATCCGCGTGCGCTCCTCCCGCCGCGCCCACTCCGCCCGCTGCTCCGCCCGGTCGGCGAGCAGCGACAGCTCCTGCTCCAGGCTGTCGGCCCGCTCGCGCAGGCTCTCCATGAGCCGGCGCCTGGCCCCTATGTAGAGGCCGAAGAGGAGCGGGGGCGCGTTGAGCCCGAGGGTCATGAAGAGCGCGACGACCGTCACGTACCAGCCGCCGGGGTCGATGTCCGGCGGTCCGGCGTCGACCTGGGCGACGTCCTGCCGCATCCGCACCACGGTGACGACGAAGACGGCGACGGTCGACATCCCGGCGAGCACGGCGGTGATCCGCCGGGGCACCTCGGAGGCGGCGAGCGAGTAGAGCCCGACGATCCCCATGAGGAAGCCCATCTCGGCGGGCGCGACGGCGATCGACACGAGAACGACCGCGATGGGCCACCGCCGCCGTACGAGCAGCACGGACCCGACGACGAGCCCGAACAGCACCCCGACGGGGACGGGCAGCGAGGCCCGGTCGGCGACCGCGACCCCTTCGAGCCCGCACTCCAGCGCGGACGCCAGGGCGAGCCCCACGTCGAGGACGACACTCCGCCGTCTCCCCCACCACCACCAGCTCTCCGCACGGACGCCCACGGCGCCCCGATCCGCCCCCGTTGTGGTCATACCCACCACCCTACGGGCGAGCCCCGGCGTCGCCGCGGCGAACACCGTCGCATCGAGGCCTCCTGGTACGGCATAGTGGAGGCCGCCGGGGCACGGGACCGACGTACTGTCCGTTTCAGCCCTGTACGCCATCCCCTGTGGTGTAATTGGCAGCACTGAGGCTTTTGGTGCCTTATGTCCGGGTTCGAGTCCTGGCGGGGGAGCTTCTTCACTCGGGTCCTGACCCTCACGGTCAGGACCCGCACTCATGTCCGCCGCCCCGCCCCCCGGTATCCTTCGTGCGTCCACCACCCAAAGCCGAAGGGCATTTCCCGTGAGCGCCACACGCCCGGCAGCCGTCGTCGTCCTCGCAGCGGGTGAGGGCACCCGCATGAAGTCGAAGACCCCCAAGGTCCTCCACGAGATCGCCGGGCGCTCGCTCGTCGGGCATGTCGTGTCAGCCGCCCGGGAGTTGGATCCCGAGCACCTCGTCGTGGTCGTCGGGCACGCCCGGGAGCAGGTGGGGGGCCACCTGGAGGAGCACTACGCCGGAACCCGTACCGCCGTCCAGGAGGAGCAGAACGGCACCGGGCACGCGGTGCGGATGGCCCTGGAGGAGCTCGGGCAGGCGCCCGACGGCACCGTGGTCGTCGTCTGCGGCGACACCCCGCTGCTCTCCGGCGAGACCCTGCGGGCGCTGGCCGGCACCCACGCCGCCGACGGCAACGCCGTCACCGTGCTCAGCGCCGAGGTCCCGGACTCCACCGGGTACGGCCGCATCGTGCGCGACCCCGCGACCGGCGCCGTGACGGAGATCGTCGAGCACAAGGACGCCTCCGACGAGCAGCGCGCGATCAAGGAGATCAACTCCGGCGTGTTCGCGTTCGACGGGCGGCTGCTCGCGGACGCGCTCGGCAAGGTCCGGACGGACAACAGCCAGGGCGAGGAGTACCTCACCGACGTGCTGTCGATCCTGCGCGAGGCCGGTCACCGGGTCGGCGCCTCGGTGGCGGCCGACCACCGCGAGATCCTCGGCATCAACAACCGCGTACAGCTCGCCGAGGCCCGCGGCCTGCTGAACCGGCGGCTGATCGAGCGCGCGATGCTCGCGGGCGTGACGGTCGTCGACCCGGCGAGCGTCTTCGTCGACGTCACCGTGACCTTCGAGCCGGACGCGGTGATCCTGCCGGGTACGCAGCTGCTCGGCGAGACGCACATCGCCGAGGACGCCGTGGTCGGCCCGAACACGCGTCTGACGGACACCCGCGTCGGCAGGGGCGCCCGGGTGGACAACACGGTCGCCGACTCCGCCGTGATCGGCGACAGCGCCTCCGTGGGCCCGTTCGCGTACCTCCGGCCCGGGACCGACCTGGGCCGGAAGGCCAAGGCCGGCACGTACGTCGAGATGAAGAACGCGAAGATCGGCGAGGGCACCAAGGTCCCCCATCTGTCGTACGTGGGCGACGCCACGATCGGCGAGTACACGAACATCGGCGCCGCGAGCGTCTTCGTGAACTACGACGGCGAGGCCAAGCACCACACCACGATCGGTTCCCACTGCCGGACCGGGTCGGACAACATGTTTGTGGCTCCCATCACGATCGGGGACGGCGCCTACACCGCCGCCGGGTCCGTGATCACGAAGGACGTGCCGGCCGGCTCGCTCGCCGTGGCCCGCGGCCAGCAGCGGAATATCGAGGGTTGGGTGGCCCGGAAGCGGCCCGGCAGCGCTGCCGCGCAGGCCGCTCAGGCCACATCGGAGGGATCCGCCGGCGAAAGCTGACCGGAAACAGGTGCGTCGAACTCGGCGTACCGTGATACGTGCACACAAATTCGGCTGGCTCGCACACGCGCACGACAGCTCGTGGATCGCGACCAGACAACACGTCTGAGGAGACAGTGCTGTGACCGGGATCAAGACGACCGGCGAGAAGAAGCTGATGCTCTTCTCCGGCCGCGCCCACCCCGAGCTGGCCGAGGAGGTCGCGCACCAGCTGGGCGTCGGCCTCGTTCCGACCAAGGCGTTCGACTTCGCCAACGGCGAGATCTACGTCCGCTTCCAGGAGTCGGCCCGCGGCGCGGACTGCTTCCTGATCCAGAGCCACACGGCTCCGATCAACAAGTGGATCATGGAACAGCTGATCATGATCGATGCGCTGAAGCGGGCCTCGGCCCGGAGCATCACCGTGATCATCCCGTCGTACGGCTACGCCCGTCAGGACAAGAAGCACCGCGGCCGCGAGCCGATCTCGGCGCGTCTGGTGGCGGACCTGCTGAAGACGGCGGGCGCGCACCGCATCCTGACGGTGGACCTCCACACGGACCAGATCCAGGGCTTCTTCGACGGCCCGGTGGACCACCTGTCGGCGCTGCCGGTGCTCGCGGACTACGTGGGTGCGAAGGTCGACCGCTCCAAGCTGACGATCGTCTCCCCGGACGCGGGCCGCGTGCGGGTCGCCGACCGCTGGTGCGACCGTCTGGACGCCCCGCTGGCGATCGTGCACAAGCGTCGTGACAAGGACGTCGCCAACCAGGTCACCGTGCACGAGGTCGTCGGTGACGTGAAGGGCCGCGTCTGTGTCCTGGTGGACGACATGGTCGACACCGGCGGCACGATCTGCGCCGCCGCGGACGCGCTGTTCGCGCACGGCGCGGAGGACGTCATCGTGACGGCCACGCACGGCATCCTGTCGGGCCCGGCCGCGGACCGGCTGAAGAACTCCAAGGTGAGCGAGTTCGTGTTCACGGACACGCTGCCCGTGCCGGGCGCCCTGGAGCTGGACAAGATCACCGTGCTGTCGATCGCGCCGACCATCGCGCGCGCGGTGCGCGAGGTGTTCGAGGACGGTTCGGTGACGAGCCTCTTCGAGGAGCACTGAGCCGCAGCGGCACAGCAGGCACGAGGGCCGTTCCCCGTTCGGGGGAGCGGCCCTCCGCCGTGTTCCGGGGGTTTCGGTGATCGAATTGGGTGGTAAGGCGGCGGGCCGGTAGACTGCCGTAGTTGCTCGGCGAGGGAGGCCGTACCCGTACGGATGTACAGGGTCACGGCGGTCCGTTATCGACGCGCTCTTCGTAGCAGGCCATCGCCAGTCGTGGCCGGGTGACCACTTTTTTCGTCACCTTTCTACGAGGAGTGCACCATGTCCGAGGTCAAGATCGCCGCTGCCGTCCGCACCGAGTTCGGCAAGGGCGCCGCCCGTGCGATCCGCCGCGCCAGCCAGGTTCCCGCCGTCGTCTACGGCCACGGCTCGGAGCCGGCGCACGTGACCCTCCCGGCCCACGAGCTTGCCCTCGCCCTGCGTACGCCCAACGTCCTGCTCTCCCTGGACGTCGACGGCAAGAACGAGCTGGCGATCCCGAAGGCCGTCCAGCGTGACGCCATCAAGGGCTTCCTGGTCCACGTCGACCTGCTCCTCGTGAAGCGCGGCGAGAAGGTCACCGTCGAGATCCCCGTGCAGGCCGAGGGCGAGCTCGCCGCCGGTGGCAACCTGCTGGAGCACGTCCTCAGCACCCTCTCCATCGAGGCCGAGGCCACCCACCTCCCCGAGTCCGTCACGGTCTCCGTGGAGGGCCTGGAGGCCGGTGCCTCCGTCCTCGCCAAGGACATCGCCCTCCCGAAGGGCTCCACCCTGGTGACCGACGCCGACGCCGTCGTCCTCCAGGTCCTGGCCGCGCAGGCCGAGGAGCCGTCCGCCGAGGCCGAGGCCACCGAGGGTGACGAGGCCTGAGCCGTAGGCTCTGTCTGACGTGACGGGGTGACGGGCCACACGGCCCGTCACCCCGTTTCTCTGTTCTTCCGCTGTTCTCTTTTCCCGGTTCCGGTACGCATACGAGGAGACCTGACGCACATGACGGACGACGCGAACGCCCCCTGGCTGATCGTCGGCCTCGGCAATCCGGGGCCGGAGTACGCGGCCAACCGCCACAACGTGGGCTTCATGGTCGTGGATCTGCTCGCGGACCGGATGCGCGGCTCCTTCAAGCGGGCGCAGAAGGCCCAGGCGCAGGTCGTCGAGGGCCGGATGGGGCCGCCGGGACCCGCGAGCCGCCGGGTGGTCCTCGCGAAGCCGATGTCGTACATGAACCTGTCGGGCGGCCCGGTGACGGCGCTGCGCGACTTCTACAAGGTGCCGACGGCGAACATCGTGGCGATCCACGACGAGCTGGACATCGACTACGGCGTGCTGCGGCTGAAGATCGGCGGCGGTGACAACGGGCACAACGGACTGAAGTCGATGACGAAGGCGATGGGCGCGGAGTACCACCGGGTGCGGTGCGGGATCGGGCGTCCGCCGGGCCGGATGCAGGTGGCGGACTTCGTCCTGAAGGACTTCTCCTCGACGGAGCGCAAGGATCTGGACTGGTTCGTGGACCGGGCGGCGGACTCGGTGGAGTGCCTGGTGGCGGAGGGCCTGGAGCGGGCCCAGTCGGCGTACAACACGTAGCCCTCTGGCGGTCGGAGCGTACGACTGTACGATCGCGGGTCATGACGCACGTCCGTAACGCCGCCATGGCCCTGGTCGCCCTCCTTCTCGTCGTCGCGGGCGCCTGGGCCTCCTGGAACTCGGCCCAGCACGTCCTGCTCGCCAAGGGACGGGAGCACGGCACGCTGACGGTGACCGGCTGCACGGAGAAGACCTGCACCGGCCGCTACGCCCCGGAGGACCCCTCCTCGACGCGCCGCACGCTGACGATCGCGCGCTCGGTCGCGGCGGAGCCGGGCGCGACGATACCGGTGGTGGTGAAGCCGGGCACGGACGAGGGCGTGCGCACGGGCTGGGGCGGCGGGCTGCACGCCTGGCTGCCGCTGGGCGGGGCGCTGCTGCTCGCCGCCCCGCTGATAGGCGGCGGCCTGCGGCTGCCGAGGACGGCGTGGTCGCTGGCGGGGGCGGGCGGCGCGCTGCTGGTGGCGGCGTTCTTCGCGCTCTGACGCGGACCACGGGGAAGCCCCCGCCGGAAGGGTTCCGGCGGGGGCTTCCGTGTGTGCGGGGGGTGTCAGCCGGTGTTGCGGAGACCCGCCGCCACGCCGTTGACGGTGAGGAGCAGGGCCCGTGCGAGCAGCGGGTCCGGGTCCTCGCCGCGCTCGGCGGCGCCGCGCTGGCGGGCGAGGAGGGCGACCTGGAGGTAGGAGATCGGGTCCAGGTAGGCGTCGCGGATGGCGAAGGTCTGCTGGAGGACCGGGTTGGAGTCCAGGAGCTTCTCGCCGCCGGTGATCTTGAGGACCTCGGCGACGGTCAGCGCGTGCTCGGCCTCGATGGTGTCGAAGACGTGCTTGAGGTCGTCGGGGACCAGGGTGTCGACGTAGTGGCGGGCGATCCGCAGGTCGGTCTTCGCGAGCGTCATCTCGACGTTGGAGAGGAAGTTGCGGAAGAAGTGCCACTTCTCGTACATCTCGCCGAGGACCGGGTCGAGGCCCGCCTCGCGCAGCGCCTTGAGGCCGGAGCCGACGCCGAACCAGCCGGGCACGATCTGGCGGGACTGGGTCCAGCCGAACACCCAGGGGATGGCGCGGAGTCCGTCGAGGGAGACGCCCGAGCCGGGGCGGCGCGAGGGCCGTGAGCCCAGGTGCAGGTCGGCGAGCTGGTCGACGGGGGTGGAGGCGAGGAAGTACGCCGGCAGGCCGGGGTCCTCGACGAGCGTGCGGTACGCGGTGTGGGCGGCGTCCGAGACGGTGTCCATGGCCGCGTCCCAGCGGGCCAGGGACTCGTCCGACTGGCGGGGCGCGGTGTGCAGGGCGGAGGCCTGCAGCGTGGCGGCGACCGTCAGCTCCAGGTTCTCCCGCGCCAGCGACGGGATGAGGTACTTGTCGGAGATGACCTCGCCCTGCTCGGTCACCTTGATCTCGCCCTCCAGGGTGCCCCAGGGCTGGGCGAGGATCGCGTCGTGCGAGGGGCCGCCGCCGCGGCCCACGGTGCCGCCGCGGCCGTGGAACAGGCGCAGCCGGACCCCGTAGCGGTGGGCGACGTCCCGCAGTCTCCGCTGGGCGCGGTGGATCTCCCACTGGGAGGTGGTGATGCCGCCGAACTTGGAGGAGTCCGAGTAGCCGAGCATGACCTCCTGGACGTCGCCGCGGAGCGAGACGAGGCGTCGGTAGGAGGGGTCGGCGAGCATCCCGTCGAGGATGACGTCGGCGGCCTTGAGCTCGTCGGTGGTCTCCAGGAGCGGCACGATGCCGATCTTGGCCCAGCCGCCGTGGAGGTCGATCAGACCGGCCTCGCGGGCGAGGACTGCGGCGGCGAAGACGTCGTCGGCGCCCTGGCACATCGAGATGATGTAGGACTCGATGACCTCGGGGCCGAAGCGCTCGAAGGCTTCCTTGATGGTGTGGAAGACGCCGAGGGTCTTCTCGCCGGCGGCGTCCAGCGGGGCCGGGGTCGGGGCGAGCGGGCGGCGCGAGCGGAGCTCCTTGGCGAGGAGCTTCTGCCGGTAGTCGCGCGGCATGTCGGCGTACCGCCAGGACTCCTCGCCGAGGCGGTCGAAGAGCTGACCGAGGGCGTGGTGGTGGGCGTCGGCGTGCTCGCGGACGTCCATGGTGGCGAGCTGGAGGCCGAAGGCGGAGAGGGTGCGGATGGTGCGGTCCATCCGGCCGTCCGCGAAGAGGGCGCCCCGGTGCTCGCGGAGCGAGGTCTGGATGAGGGTGAGGTCGTGGACGAGCTCGGCGGTGCCGAGGTAGTCGCGGCCGTCCTGGTGCGGGGTGCCGGAGGCGAGGCGCTCGCGGGTGTTGACGAGCTTCTGCCGGATGCAGGTGGCCTTGAGCCGGTACGGCTCCTCGGCGTTGAGGCGCTTGTAGCGGGGGCTGATCTCCGGGAGGAGTTCCAGGTCGTGCTGGAGCGAGTCCAGGAGTTCCTGGGTGGCTCCGGTGTAGCGGATGGAGTTGGAGAGGAGTCCGCGCAGGAAGTCGACGAGTTCGAGGGCGTCGGTGATGCCGTGCTCGTGCTGGAGGATCAGGACGTCCCGGGTCACCTGGGGCGTGACGTTGGGGTTGCCGTCGCGGTCGCCGCCGATCCAGGTGCCGAAGGTGAGCGGGCGGGTGCCGGAGGGCAGTTCGACGCCGACGCGCTCCAGTTCGGCGGCGAGGTCCTCCAGGACGTCGCCGACGGCGTTGGCGTGCAGCTCGTCGAGGTAGTAGATCGCGTTGCGGGCCTCGTCGGCGGGCTCGGGGCGGACGACCCGGAGTTCGTCGGTCTGCCAGATGAGGTCGATGTTCTCGGCGAGCCGGAGGTCGTGGCGGCGCCGGTCGGCCTCGATGACCGGGGTCTCCAGGAGGGCGGCGATCCGGCGCAGCTTGTTGAGGACGGAGCGGCGGGCGGCTTCGGTGGGGTGCGCGGTGAAGACGGGCCGTACGTTGAGGTTCTTGACCGTCTCGCGGACGTGCTCGGGGTCGCCGTCCTTGAGCATGTCGGCGGTGCGGGCGAGGAGACTGCCCTCGGCGGCGCGCTTCTCGCGGAGCTCGCGGCCGCGGTGAACCTGCTCGGTGACATTCGCGAGGTGGAAGTAGGTGGAGAAGGCGCGCACCAGCTTCGCGGCCGTCTCCAGCTCGACGCCTCGGAGCAGCTCGGCGGCTGCCTCGCCGTCCTCACGGGTGAGGCTGCGGACGCGCTCGACGAGGTCGAGGAGGTCGTGGCCCTCCTGACGGACGAGGGTCTCGCCGAGGAGATCGCCCAGTCGGCGGATGTCGGCGCGCAGCTCGGTGCTGGCGGTGGGGGTCTGGTCGGCACTGCTCACAGGTGCGGCTCCTTGCAGTGTTTGGGCACGTCTGGAGAGGTACTGGAGGCTTGCGGACCGCGCTGTCCGACGCACCCAGGATAGGTGTCCATCCATCGGACAGCGGCCAGGGTCCTCTCGTGCCCTCTTGCCGCGCGCCACGTCGCTGCCATACTTACGACGCCGTAGGTTACGGAGGCGTAGCCACGGCCGCGTTTTCTCGCACTTTCCCTCACCCTCACCCCCCAGGGGACTCCCATGACCACTAGCCCCGAGGTGACCTCGGCGCCCGAGGCACCCGCCGGTGCCACGGCTCTGCCCTCCGCCACGCTGGGCGGGGACAGCAAGGGTTCGATCGAGCAGGTCGCGCTGCTGTTCTTCATCGTGGTGCCGTTCCTGGCGCTGCTCGCGGCGGTGCCGCTGGCCTGGGGCTGGGGGGTGAGCTGGCTGGATCTGGGTCTGATGGTCGCGATGTACTACATCGGCTGCCACGGGATCACGATCGGTTTCCACCGCTACTTCACGCACGGTTCCTTCAAGGCGAAGCGGCCGCTGCGGATCGCTCTCGCGGTCATGGGTTCGCTGGCCGTCGAGGGTCCGCTGGTGCGCTGGGTGGCGGATCACCGCAAGCACCACAAGTTCTCGGACGCGGAGGGTGACCCGCACTCGCCGTGGCGGTTCGGCGAGACGCTTCCGGCGCTGATGAAGGGCCTGTGGTGGGCGCACATCGGCTGGATGTTCGACGAGGAGCGGACCCCTCAGCACAAGTACGCGCCCGATCTCATCAAGGACCCGGCGATCCGGGCGATCTCGCGCCAGTTCCTGTGGTGGACGATCCTGTCGCTGGCGATCCCGCCGGTGGTGGGCGGTCTGGTGACGATGTCGTGGTGGGGCGCGTTCACGGCGTTCTTCTGGGGTTCGCTGGTGCGCGTGGCGCTGCTGCACCACGTGACGTGGTCGATCAACTCGATCTGCCACGCGGTGGGCAAGCGTCCGTTCAAGTCGCGGGACCGTTCGGGCAACGTGTGGTGGCTGGCGGTGCTGTCGTGCGGCGAGTCCTGGCACAACCTGCACCACGCGGACCCGACGTCGGCCCGGCACGGGGTGCTGCGCGGCCAGGTCGACTCCAGTGCGCGGCTGATCCGCTGGTTCGAGCAGGCGGGGTGGGCGTACGACGTGCGCTGGCCGGCGAAGGAGCGCATCGAAGCCCGCCGCCAGAGCGCGTCCGCAGAAGCGGCATGATGGAAGACGTGGCGATCGACGGCAGGACCGGCAGCACCGGCAGTGGCGAGCAGAAGCCCCGGCGGGGGCGCCGGGTGCGGATGACGGGCGCGGAGCGGCGGGAGCAGCTTCTCGACATCGGCCGCACGCTCTTCGCGGAGAAGGGTTTCGAGGGCACGTCGGTGGAGGAGATCGCGGCGAAGGCCGGGGTCTCCAAGCCGGTGGTGTACGAGCACTTCGGCGGCAAGGAGGGGCTGTACGCGGTCGTGGTCGACCGGGAGATGCGTCAGCTCCTGGACGGGGTGACGGGCGCGCTGACGGCCGGGCATCCGCGGGAGCTCCTGGAGCAGGCGGCGTTCGCGCTGCTGGACTACATCGAGAACTACACGGACGGTTTCCGGATTCTCGTACGGGACTCCCCGGTGGCGCAGTCGACGGGGACGTTCGCGTCGCTGATCAGTGACATCGCCACGCAGGTCGAGGACATCCTGGGGCTGGAGTTCAAGGCCCGCGGCTTCGATCCGAAGCTGGCTCCGCTGTACGCGCAGGCCCTGGTGGGCAGTGTGGCGCTGACGGGGCAGTGGTGGCTGGACGTCCGCAAGCCGAAGAAGGCGGAGGTCGCGGCGCACCTGGTGAACCTGGCGTGGCACGGCCTGGACGGCCTGGAGCCGAAGCCCCGGTTGATAGGGCACCGGAAGAGCTGACGCCGGTGGGCGAGAACTGACCGGACGGTCGGATTCGGCGGGGTGAACCCCTGGTGCGACGCCCTCCCGTGGGTAGAATCGTGTTCAACATCCGGGGGGGTGTTCCGGCCGTTACGAGGTCGTCTCCGCGTGCCTTCCGTCACGCGCTGACGCCGTTCGGCCCTGTGCGACCCCCTCCTGTTGGTTCTGTCGAACCTCTGATCCCTGGGGGGGATCTTCTTGTTCTTCCTGCATTCCAAGCGTGCGCGCCGGGTCGCCGGCTGCACCGCTCTCGCCCTCTCCGCGGGCATGCTCCTGGCGGGCCCCGCGTCCGCCGACTCCCCGGCGCCGCGCCCGTCCGTGGAGAAGCCCGCCGCGCCCTCCACCGTTCCGTCGGGGCGGTTCCTGCCGCAGGACGGTGCCCGGTCCGCCGGGGCCGCGGGCGCCACGGCGACCCTGCCGTCGCGCGCGGACTTCGACGGCGACGGCCGTACCGACCTCGTCTTCCGCACGGGCGACGGCAAGGTCTGGACGTCGACGACCACGGGCAACGGCTCGGAGTTCGTCTCGACCGACGAGTTCGTCGAGGACATCGTCCCGATCGGCGACCAGGACGCGAACGGCGGCCGTCCCGAGGTCCTGACGCTGACCAAGTTCGGCCGTCTGTCGGTCTATGGGGACGCGTCCCCGTCCTACGCCGGTCTCCGCTGGTCCGGTGCCGGCTGGGAGATCTACAACAAGGTCTTCTCGCCCGGCGACCTCAGCGGTGACGGCCGCGCGGACGTGCTGGCCCGTACGCCCGCCGGCGAGCTGTACGTGTACGTCTCGACGGGCGTGTACAACGCCCCGTTCCACGCCCGCAAGCTGGTCGGCAAGGGCTGGACGGCCTACGACCAGCTGATCGGTCTCGGCGACAGCGACGGCGACGGCCGGGGCGACTTCCTGGCCCGTACGCCCTCCGGCGCCCTGTACTACTACGGCAGCACCGGCAACCCGCAGACGGTGAAGGGTGGCAAGCAGGTCGGCCGCGGCTGGCATGAGTACAACCAGATCGTCGGCATCGACGACGACAACGGCAACGGCGTCGGCGACCTCGTGGCGCGCGGCTCGGACGGCACGCTGTGGATCTACTACGGCACGGGCGGCGGTCACTTCACGGCCCGCAAGCAGGCCAGTGACGGCGGCGGCTGGGCCGGTGTCGCTCAGTTCGGCGGGGCGGGCAACGTGCCGGCGCACGGCAAGGAGGGGCTGATCGCCCGCGACAAGGCCGGCACGCTCTTCTGGTACAGCCCGGCGGGCACCGGCAAGCTGACCCCCCGCCAGCAGGTCAGCGACGACGGCGGCTGGGCCGGCGCGAACATCTTCGAGGTCAACTCGCTGGGCCGCGACAACGTCTCGGACACCCTGGAGATCTACGACGGTCGTCTCCACCACGGCGACACGGACTTCGGCGGCGGCTGGGGTGCCGTCAACCTCATCGCGGGTCCGGGCGACCTGAACGGTGACGGCACCGGCGACTTCGTGGCCCGGGACCGTTCCGGCGTCCTGTGGCTCTACCGGAGCAACGTCGACGGCACCGCGCTGCACGCGCGCGTCAGGGTCGGCTCCGGCTGGGGCGCGTACGACCGGATCGTCGGTTCGGGCGACCTGAGCGGCGACGGTCTGAACGACCTGGTGGCCCGCGCCAAGGACGGCACGCTCTACCTGTACCAGGGCACCGGTCAGGCCGGTAACCCGTTCAAGCCCCGCGTCCGGATCGGCGGCGGCTGGAACGCGTACCCGAAGCTGGTGGCGCCCGGTGACATCACGGGCGACGGCAAGGCCGACCTGCTCGCGGTGAACGCGGGCGGCGAGCTGTTCCGCTACTCGGGCCAGGGCGAGGCGGGCCAGGTCTTCAAGCCGCGCGTCTCGATCGGCCGCGGCTACCAGATCTACAACGGCCTGTACTAGTCGTACCCGGCACCACCGCTTCACCGCTTCACGTCGAGCGCCCCGCACCGGACCTCCGGTGCGGGGCGTTCCGCGTGGGTCAGAAGCTCTTGCGGGCGACGGCGAAGACGCGGCGGAAGGGGAAGACCGTGCCGTGCGGGCCCGGCGGGTAGGCCTCGCGGAGCAGGGCGCGGTACTGGCCGAGGAAGGCGTCGACCGCCTCCCGGTCGTCGCCCAGGGTGGTGAGGACGGGCCGCAGGGCCGTGCCCTTGACCCAGTCGAGGACGGGGTCCTCGCCCTGGAGCAGCTGGCAGTACGTGGTCTCCCAGACATCCGTCTCGCAGCCGAGGTCGGTGAGGCGGGTGAGGTAGTCGGCGGTGTCGAGGATGTGGACGAAGCGCCGGCCCTGTTCGCCGAGGCGGTCGCGCCACTCGGGGGTGTCGCAGAGTTCGCCGAGCAGGGCGTGGCTGGGCGAGGTGAAGTTCCCGGGGACCTGGAAGGCGAGGGTGCCGCCGGGGCGGAGTCCGTCGATCCAGTCGGCGAAGGACTCGGGGTGGTTGGGCACCCACTGGAGGGCCGCGTTGGAGACGATCAGGTCGTAGGGCTCGTCGGGGGTCCAGTGCGCGGCGTCGGCGGCCCTGAAGTCGATCCAGCCGCCGCCCGGGGTGGTCCCGGACCACTCCTTCTCGGCGGTCTCCAGCATGGTGGGCGAGAGGTCGAACCCGGTGATGTGCGCGTCGGCCCACCGGTCGGCGAGGAGGGCCGTCACGTTGCCGGGTCCGCAGCCGAGGTCGGCGATGCGGGCGGGCCGGTCCCGGGCTGGGAGGTGGGGTATTCGGTTGAGCAGGTCGAGGAAGGGCCGGGTGCGGTGGCCGGAGTGTCGGAGGTACTGCTGCGGATCCCACGTGGGTACGGCGGATTCCACGGAATGCATGTTCGAAGCCCCCTTGCTGGCACGAGTTGCCGAAGCGGAACGGAGTTCCGGCCGGGTCCCTTCCCCGTAGTCCAGGGAAATATATCTTGAAACCAAGATACTCTGCAGCAAGAGACTCGACATCAAGAGACTTTATGTCAACAGACCCTCTACACTGATCGTCATGGAGGACGAGGTCGACCGACTGGTCGCAGCATGGCGCCGCGAGCGCCCCGACCTCGACGTGGAACCGCTCGAGGTGCTCAGCCGCGTCTCGCGGCTCGCCCGGCACCTCGACCGCGCCCGTCGGCTCGCCTTCTCCGAGCACCAGCTGGAGCCCTGGGAGTTCGACGTCCTGACCTCCCTGCGCCGGGCCGGAGCTCCCTACCAGCTCTCCCCCGGCCAGCTCCTGACCCAGACCCTGGTCACCTCCGGCACCATGACCAACCGCATCGACCGGCTCACCAAGAAGGGCCTCGTCGAGCGGCTCCCCGACCCCAGCGACCGCCGCGGGGTCCTCGTCCGGCTCACCCCGGAGGGACGCGACCGCGCCGACGAGGCGCTCGCCGGCCTCCTCGCCCAGGAGCGCGCCATCCTGGCGCAGCTCTCCCGCGCCCAGCGCGGCGAACTGGCCGCGCTGCTACGCCAGCTGACCGCCCCGTTCGACAACGTCCCCGGATAGCCGCGCCAGCGGCACCTCGCCCAGCTGGGCCGGTCCCACGCCCGCCCGGCGGGCCAGCGCCACCGCGGCCAGCGTCGAGTGCACGCCCAGCTTCCCCAGCACGTTCTGCATATGGGTGCGGACGGTGTGCGGGGAGAGGAAGAGGCGCTCGGCGACCGCCTTGCGGCCCAGGCCCGCGACCATGCAGCGCAGCACCTCCCGCTCGCGCGGGGTCAGCGACTCCACGAGCCGCTCGCTGTCCGTCCGGTGCTTGCGGGCCGCCGTCAGCTCCCGCAGCACTCCGGTGAGCAGCGCGGGCGGCAGATGCGTCTCGTCCCGCAGCACCCCCCGGACCACGGCGAGCAGCCGCTGGAGCGAGCAGTCCTTCGCCACCCAGCCGCAGGCCCCGGCCTGGAGGGCGAGCGCCGCCCGGTGCGGGTCGTCCCTCTCCGCGAGGACGACCGTGCGGACCGCGGGCTGGACCCGGCGCACCCCCGCCACCAGGGAGATCCCGTCGACGGCGCCCTCGGCGTCGTCCGGCACGGCGCGGGCCACGGCCGCCCCCGGGGGGTCGACGCCGAGGTCGGCGTCGACGAGCAGCACGTCGAACCTGCGCCCCTCCGCCGCGGCGCGGTCCAGGCACCGCAGGGCGGCCGGGCCGCTACCGGCGGCGGCGACGTCGACATCGGGCTCGGCCGCGAGTGCGGCGGCCAGCGACTCGGCGAAGACGCGGTGGTCGTCCACCACGAGGACACGGATACGTGCCACGGACACTCCCAAGTGTCGAGGAACGGAACCGACGCGGGTACGGCGCCGGGGGCGGGTCCGTGGTTCGCGCGGCCGCCGCCGTGCGTTGACTACCCCGCTTCCGGCGCCGTACCCGACCGGGTCTCGACCCCTGAACAGCACCGGCCCCCACCGGCGCTGCCCCTCAGAGTAGGGGCGGGGCGTCGCGGTGGGGGCCGATTCGCGGAACTGTCCGAAGTCGTACCGGCGTACGCGGGCTCACGGGGGCGTGGCCCGGAGGTGCCGGGGCGCGGGGGCGGGGAGTCTCAGAGCCGGCGCGCGCCCGCCGAGGGGACGGCCGGGAAGATCCCGGGGGCGGCGTACCCGGCCTCGGCGAAGGCCTTCCCGACGGCGGCGGCGACCGTGTCCGCCCGGTCGGTGTCGACGAGGACGAGGGCCGAGCCGCCGAAGCCGCCGCCGGTCATCCGGGCGCCGAGCGCCCCGGCGGCGTTCGCCGCCTCGACGACGAGGTCCAGTTCGGGGCAGGAGACGCGCAGGTCGTCCCGGAGGGAGGCGTGGCCCTCGGTGAGGACGGCGCCGACGGCCCGGGTGTCCCCGGCGTCGAGGAGTTCGAGCGTCCGCTCCACGCGCGCGTTGTCGGTGACGACGTGCCGTACGTAGCTCCGCACCGTCGCGTCGTCCAGGAGTGCGAGGGATGCGGGGAGACGCGCGGCGCTGACGTCGCGCAGGGCCTCGACTCCGAGCGCCCGCGCACCGGCCTCACACCCGGCGCGCCGCTCCGCGTACGCGCCGTCCCCGAGCGCGTGCTTCACGCGGGTGTCGACGACGAGCAGCCGCAGCCCCTCGCGGGCGAGGTCGAAGGGGACCTGACGGTACGAGAGGTCCCGGGTGTCCAGATGGAGGGCGTGACCCTCCTCGGCACAGGCGGAGGCCATCTGGTCCATGACCCCGCACGGCACGCCGACGAAGGCGTTCTCGGCGCGCTGCGCGAGCCGGGCGAGCTCGGGCCGGGAGATCCCGAGCCCGAACAGGTCGTTCAGGGCGAGCGCCGTGACGACCTCCAGGGCCGCCGAGGAGGAGAGCCCGGCGCCGGTCGGCACGGTCGAGGTCAGGTGGACGTCCGCGCCCGTCACCGGGTGTCCGGCCTCCCGCAGCGCCCAGACGACCCCGGCGGGGTAGGCCGCCCAGCCGCCGCCGGGGAGCGGTGCGAGGGCGTCCACCTCCAGCTGGACGATCCCGCCGTCGATGTCGGCGGAGTGCAGGCGCAGGACTCCGTCGTCACGGCGGGAGACGGCGGCGACGGTGGTGTGCGGCAGCGCGAGCGGCAGCACGAAGCCGTCGTTGAAGTCGGTGTACTCACCGATGAGGTTGACCCGCCCGGGGGCGGCCCAGACGCCGTCGGGGGAGGCGCCGTACAGCGCCTCGAAAGCGGCCGCGACGCTCATCCGCGCCCCTCCGTGTCCTGTCGGCGGGCGAAGGCCCAGGCGTCGGCGACGACATCGGCCAGGTCGGGGCGGGACGGCGTCCAGCCGAGCCGCTCGCGGGCGGCGTCGGCGGAGGCGACGAGGACCGCCGGGTCCCCGGCGCGGCGCGGGGCGGTGATCTCCGGGACCGGGTGCCCGGTGACCCGCCGCACGGTCTCGACGACCTCGCGGACGGAGAAGCCGTTGCCGTTGCCCAGGTTGCAGATCAGGTGCTCGCCCGGGGTCATGGCGTCGAGCGCCAGGAGGTGGGCCTCGGCGAGGTCGGCGACGTGGATGTAGTCGCGGACGCAGGTGCCGTCCGGGGTCGGGTAGTCCTCGCCGTACACGGAGATCGCCTCGCGCCGGCCGAGGGCGACCTGGAGGACGAGCGGGATCAGGTGCGACTCGGGCGCGTGCCGCTCGCCGAGCGAGCCGTACGCCCCGGCGACGTTGAAGTAGCGCAGGGAGACGGCGGCCAGGCCGTGGGCGGTGCACTCCCCGCCGATCATGTGGTCGACGGCGAGCTTGCTCGCCCCGTAGGGGCTGGTGGGGGCGGTCGGCGCGGTCTCGGTGATCGGCACGGTCGCCGGTTCGCCGTAGGTGGCGGCGGTGGAGGAGAAGACCAGCCTGCGCACCCCGGCGGAGCGCATGGCGTCGAGGAGGGCGACGGTGCCGCCGACGTTGTTCTCCCAGTACTTCTCGGGGTGGACGACGGACTCGCCGACCTGGGAGAAGGCGGCGAAGTGCAGGACGCCGTCGTAGGAGCCGTCGAGCCACTTCCCGGCGTCCTGGATCCGTCCCTGGACGAACTCGGCGCCCTCCGGGACGGCTTCGGCGAAACCGGTGGAGAGGTCGTCGAGGACGGTGACCCGGTGGCCCCGCTCCAGGAGGTGGGCGGCGACCACGCTGCCCACGTACCCCGCCCCGCCCGTCACCAGATACCGCTGCGTCATGCGCCTGCCACCTCTCGGAGTCGTCGGGCCGCGTCTTCCGGCCGTACGTCGTTCATGAACGCCCCCATGCCGGACTCGGTGCCCGCCAGGAACTTCAGTCTGCCGGGGGCCCGGCGGACGGTGAAGAGCTCCAGGTGCAGGCCGAAGTCCTCGCGCCGCGGGTCCGTGAACGGCGCCTGGTGCCAGGCGGCGATGTAGGGCGTCGGCGGTTCGTCCGGGCCGAAGATCCGGTCGAACCGCCCCAAGAGTTCCAGGTAGACCTGTGCGCACTCTGTGCGGGCGGCCCCGTCGAGGGCGAGGAGGTCGGGCACCCGCCGCTTGGGGTGGAGGTGCACCTCGTACGGCCAGTGGGCGGCGTACGGCACGAAGGCGATCCAGTGCTCGGTCTCCAGGACCACCCGCTCGGCGTCGGCGCGCTCCCGTTCGACGACGTCGTCGAAGAGGTTCCGGCCGGTCTCGGCGCGGTGCTCGTCGATCCGGCGGCGCATGGCGGCCGTCCGGGGGGCCACGTAGGGGAAGGCGTAGATCTGGCCGTGCGCGTGGGGCAGGGTGACGCCGATCTCCGCGCCGCGGTTCTCGAAGCAGTAGACCTGCTCGACGCCGGGGAACGCGGAGAGCGCCGCGGTGCGGTCGGTCCAGGCGTCGAGGACGAGGGAGACCCGTTCCTCGGTGAGGTCGGCGAAGGAGAGCGTGTGGTCGTCGGTGAAGCAGACCACCTCGCAGCGGCCGACACCGCCGGAGAGGGAGGGGAAGCGGTTCTCGAAGACCACCACCTCGTAGCTCTCCTCGGGGATCTCGCTCTCGCGTCCGTCCCGGGCGGGGCAGAGCGGGCAGGCGTCGGCCGGCGGGTGGTAGGTGCGGGCCTGCCGGTGCGAGGCGACGGCGACGGGGTCGCCGGTGAGGGCGTCGTACCGGATCTCGGAGCGGGAGACGACGGGGGTGAGGGGGCGCGGGTCCACGGCGCCGCGGACGGTGCCGTCGCGCGTGTCGTAGTAGATGAGCTCGCGCCCGTCGGCGAGCGTGGTGGCGGTCTTCTTCACGGGGTACCCTCCGGCGCAATCAAACACAACCACGCACAAGGAACCACATTCAAACATGCCCGTCAATGACGAAACTCGGCCCCGCACCGAACGGGACCGGGCTTCGGCGGAGTCGGTCAGACGGACCCGCGCGGCGCCGGCAGCGCCCGGTCGAGCAGCCCCGTACGGGCCGCGAGGGCCGCCGCCTCCAGGCGCGACCCCACCCCCAGCTTCATCAGCACCCGCTGCACGTGCGTGCGCGCGGTGCTCGGCGCGATCCCCATCCCCGCCGCGATCAGCCGGGTGTCCTCCCCCTCCGCGACCCGGACGAGGACCTCCACCTCGCGCTGCGTCAGGAGCCGCAGCAGCCGCTGCCCCTCGTCGTCGGGCTGCGCCGACGGGTGCAGCAGCTCCGCGAAGGCCGACTGGAGCAGCTGCGGCGCCACCGCCGACTCCCCCGCCCTGGCCTTCACCAGGGCCCGCTCGACACCCTCGATGCGCTCGTCATGCCGGACGTACCCCGAGGCCCCGGCCGCGAACGCCGCCGCGATCCCGCGCGGCGACGGCACCGGACCCAGCACCACGACCGCCACCTGCGGCCGCTCCCGCTTGATCCGTACGACCACGTCGAAGGCGCCCGGCTCGGCCGGAGCGGCCGTGCCCAGGAGACAGACCTCCGGCGCCCGGCTCACCACGAGCTCCGCGGCCCCCGCCACCGGCGCCGCCGCCGCGAGCACCCGGTGCCCGCGCAGCTTCAGCGCCGAGGCGAGCGCCTCCGCGAGCAGGCGGTGGTCGTCCACCACCACGAGCCGTACGCCCATCCCGGTCATCCCCCATCCTCCGCACCGCCGGAGGCCCCGGCACGCCTGACCCGGCAAACTACACGCTCCCCCGCCCCGCACCGCCCCAACCACGGAAAGCGCGCGGGCCCCTCCGGAGAACCGGAGGGGCCCGCGCACGGGGTGGCGGCCGTCAGCCCGCGGTGCTGAAGGAGACGACCAGGTACTCCTTGTCGTACGTCGACGTGGACTCGCGCGTCTTGCTCACGAGCGTCTCCGCGATGAAGAACCGGCCCGCCTCGAAACGGAATTCGGCCCCGTTCAGGCTGAAGCTCGTCTCGGCGCTCCGGATCGACTTGTCCCCCGGGTTCTCCAGGAGCAGCGTCTCCTTCATCGTGCCGCCGTCCAGGGACACGATCTGGCCGCCCTTGTCGTAGGGCGGGACCTTGTACGCGATGAGGTTGCCGCCGTCCATGCGGAGCGGGACCAGGGTGTACTTGTCACCCGCGTCGGCCTTCTCCGGCACCATCCGCCCGTTGGCCAGTTCGAAGGCGATGACCTCGTTGGTCTCGTCGCCGTACTCGCCGGTGCTGCCCTCGTGCTCCTCGGTGGGCACGTAGAGGCGGCCGTTGCCGACGACCGCCTGGGAGCAGGACTCGACCTTCGTCGAACGGCAGCGGGCCGCGTACTGGTCGGCGTCCGCCGTGATCTTCGCCTTCAGCTTCCCGGTCTTCTCGTCGATCGAGAAGAAGTCCGAGATGCCGCTGCCGTCGCCGGCGGTCTCGCCGACGTCGGCCGCCACGACCAGCGGCTTGGTGGAGACCACCGACGCGTACTTCACACCGGCCGGCATCTTGTACTGCGAGAGGGGGGCGCCCGTCATCGGGTCCAGGTTCTGGACCATCACGTACTGGGCGTCGTACGCACCGCACTTGCGGACCGCGACGAGCCCCTCTCCGCCGCCGTACCCCAGGTCGTAGCAGTTCTCGTCGTTGGCCTGCGGCTTCCAGCGCGCGTTGCCGTTGGCGGCGTCGAAGGCCGCGCCGCCGTCGGTGCCACCGGCCGCGACGGTCTTCCCGCTGAGCGTGATCTCGCCGAAGCGGGCCTTCTCGTCACCGGCGGTGCCGCCCGTGACCGAGGTCGACCACAGCAGCTTGCCGGTGTTCAGGTCGACCATGCCGACCTCGGTGCACTGCTGGTAGTAGCGGGGCGCGACCCGCTTCTTGGCCTCGAAGAGGATCGGCACCTTGTTGTCGGCGGACTTGTGGCGCGAGGCGCCGCAGACCTGGCCGGTCAGCGGCAGGGTCCACAGGGGCGTGCCCTTGTCCAGGTCGTAGGCGACGACCGAGTTGACGCCGGGCTTCACGAACGCCTTGTCGGTGACCCAGGAGCCGGAGACGTCGGTGACGTCCGGGACCTTCGGCTGGGGCAGCTGGAACGCCACCTTCGCCTTGGTGTTCGCGGGCGCCTTCTCCTTGCCGCCACCGCCGAGGCCCTTGGTGTCACCGGACCCGCCGGTGCCGTTGGCGCCCTGCGAGGTGCCGGCCGTGCCCTTGGCCTCGTCGCCCTTGCCCTCGCCGCCACCGGAGTTGGCGTACCAGACGCCGGCGCCGACGATCAGGACGACCGCGACGACCGCCGCGATGACGATCTGCATCTGGGCCGACAGCTTCCTGCCGGCGCCGGGCGCGGGGGCGGGGGCGGGCTGCTGGTAGCCGCCGTAGGCCTGCTGCGGCTGGGTCGGGTAGCCGTACGGGGGCTGCGCCGGCTGCTGGTGGCCGCCGGCGTAGGGCTGCTGCGGCTGCGTGGGCGGCTGGCCCGGGTAGCCGTACGGCTGCTGCGGAGGCGTCGCCGGCGGCTGCTGCGGATACCCGTAGCCGGGGTCCGGCTGCTGCTGCGGGTAGCCGTAGCCCTGATCGGGCTGCTGCGGATACCCGTACCCCTGGTCGGGCTGCTGCGGCGGATAGGCGTAACCGGGGTCCGGCTGCTGCGGCGGGGGCGTCGGCGCGCCGAAGCCCCCCTGCGGGTCCGGGGGCTGGTTCGGTGGGGGTGGCTGCGTCATCGGTCCGTGCACCTCACTTGCTGAACGCCATCATCGTCTTGACCTGCTTCTCTTCCTTGTCGTTCGACGCGGAGACGCGACCGCTCGCCACGACGAAGGTGCCGGCGCCGTAGGCGTAGCCCGCGCTGTAGAAGCTGTTCTCGATCTGGGCCGTCGACACCGGGTGCTGGAGCAGGATCTTCGGCGCGCCGCCGGCCGGGGAGAGGGTCGCGACCGCGCCGCCCTTGTCGTACGCCGGGTCCACGTACAGCAGGACCTCGGAACCCTCCATGCCCAGCGGGATCATGGACTGCTCACCGGGCGCCTTGGAGCGCCACTTGGCCTTGCCGTTCTTCAGGTCGAAGGCGACGACCTCGTTGGGGGTGCCGTACGAGGTCTCGGTGGCCATGTAGAAGGTGTTCGCGTCGGCGGCGACACCCGTGCAGCCCTGGAGGTTCTTGCCGAAGATGACGAAGCCGCCGCCGCACGACGGGGCGAACTTGTCCTTGCCGCCCTGGATCTGCGAGCGGAGCGAACCGTTGGCGTTGAGCGCGAAGATGGTCCACTTCTTCTGCTCGCGCTGGGTGGCCGAGACGACCAGCGGGTCGATCGAGTAGACCCGGTCCACCTCCCAGTTGGCCTCCAGCTTGAAGGTCCACCGGGGCTTGCCCGTGTTCGCGTCGACCTGGCTGACGCCCTGGACCTTCTTGGTGGTGCTGCCCGACGGGCAGTCCACGGCGGCGATCAGCTTGCTGCCGCCCGCGTACGCGAAGGGCTTGCAGCCGGTGGTGGCGCCGGCGAACAGCTGCTTGCCGTCGGTCAGGGAGAAGCCGTACGAGCTGCTCGTACCGGCGACGGTGACCGTGTTGCCGCTGATGGACAGGGTGTTGTCCGAGAAGGCGAAGAGGCCCTTGGGCTTGGGAACGGCCTTCTTCCAGCCCGTCTTGCCCGTCTTCAGGTCGACCTGGAGCAGCGAGGTGCACTTGGCGCCGTCCTTGGCGCTCTCGGCGTAGGCGAAGACCATCAGCCCGCTCGGCGAGGGCGCGGACGGCGCCGCGCACAGCTCGAACGGCACGTCGACGTGCCACTTCGTGGCGCCGTCGGCCAGGCCGTAGCCGTCGATGCTCTTGTACATGGCCTTGACGGCGGTGTCGCCGACGATCCACGGGCCGAGGACGTCGGAGCCGTTGCGCGGCAGGTCGACGTTGTTCTTGAGCAGCCAGTTGACCTTGGCCTCGCCGTCCTTGCGGCCCGCGTTGAGGTCGTCCTCGCCCTTGTCGCCGTCACCCGTGCCGTCGCCCTTGTCCACCGACTCGGTGGGCTTGGGGAGGCCCGAGGAGGGGGTGGCGGAGGTGGTCGGCCCGGCGATCGGCTCGTCGTCGCCGCCCCCGCCGACGACGGCCCAGGTGCCGACGGCTGCCACCAGGACGGCCGCGACGGCCACGATCGCGATGACACCGGTCCGGCCCTTGAAGGGACCGCCGCCGGACGGCGGCGGGGTGGGGGCGCCCGGGTACATCGGCTGGGTCGGGTAGCCGCCGTAGGGGTTCTGCTGCTGCTGTCCGTAGGGGCCCGGCTGCTGCTGTCCGTACGGGCCCGGCTGCTGCTGCGGGTAGCCGTACGGGGGCTGCTGGCCGTACGGTCCCGGCTGGCCCTGCTGCGGGTAGCCGTAACCGGGCTGCGGCTGCTGACCGTACGGTCCGGGCGCGGCCGGCGGAGCGGTGGGCGGCCCGGACGGCGGCGGCGGGGTCTGCGGCGCCTGCGGCGGGACGGGCGGCACCGGCGGGACCTGGTTCGGATCCTGGGGAGCTCCGAAGCCCCCCGGCGGCTGGTTGCTGGGCGGCTGGGTCATCAGCGGTTCCCCCTTGACGTGAGCGGGTTTTCTTTCTACCACCCACGCCCTGGCGCAAAAGCGACCGGTCCGCCCCTTGTACCCAAGGGAGGACCGGCCTGTGATGCCCTCGTTATGCGTCCTCGGCCAGTTCGAGCCAGCGCATCTCCAATTCCTCGCGCTCCCCGACGAGTTCCCGGAGCTCGGCGTCGAGCTTCGCGACCTTCTCGAAATCGGTGGCGTTGTCGGCGATCTGCGTGTGCAGCTTCGCCTCCTTCTGCGAGACCTTGTCGAGCTGCCGCTCGACCTTCTGCAGCTCCTTCTTGGCGGCTCGGGCGTCCGCGGCCGAGACACCCGGCTTCGTCTGCGCGGGGGCGGCGGCGGGCGTCGGGACGGCCGCGTCGATCATCTTCCGGCGCCGCTCCAGGTACTCGTCGATGCCGCGCGGCAGCATCCGCAGCGCCCGGTCGCCGAGGAGCGCGAGCGTCTTGTCCGTGGTGCGCTCGATGAAGAACCGGTCGTGGGAGATGACGACCATGGAGCCGGGCCAGCCGTCGAGGAGGTCCTCCAGCTGGGTCAGCGTCTCGATGTCGAGGTCGTTGGTGGGCTCGTCGAGGAAGAGGACGTTCGGCTCGTCCATCAGCAGCCGGAGCAGCTGGAGGCGGCGGCGCTCACCGCCGGAGAGGTCGCCGACGGGCGTCCACTGCTTCTCCTTGGTGAAGCCGAACTGCTCGCAGAGCTGCCCGGCCGTCATCTCGCGGCCCTTGCCGAGGTCGACGCGGTCGCGGATCTGCTGGACGGCCTCCAGGACCCGCAGGGAGCCGGGGAGCTCGGTGACGTCCTGGGAGAGGTAGGCGAGCCGGACGGTCTTGCCGACGGTGACGCTGCCGGCCGCGGGCTGGATCTCGCCCTGGCTGACGGCGGCGTCGGCGAGGGCGCGCAGGAGTGAGGTCTTGCCCGCGCCGTTGACGCCGACGAGACCGATGCGGTCGCCGGGGCCGAGCTGCCAGGTGAGGTGCTCCAGGAGGGTCTTGGGACCGGCGGTGACGGTCACGTCCTCCAGGTCGAAGACCGTCTTGCCGAGCCGGGCGTTGGCGAACTTCATCAGCTCGGAGGTGTCGCGCGGCGGCGGCACGTCGGCGATCAGCTCGTTGGCGGCCTCGATGCGGTAGCGCGGCTTGGAGGTACGGGCGGGGGCGCCGCGCCGCAGCCAGGCCAGCTCCTTGCGCATCAGGTTCTGCCGCTTGGTCTCCTCGGTGGCGGCGATGCGCTCACGCTCGGCGCGGGCGAAGACGTAGTCGGAGTAGCCGCCCTCGTACTCGTGCACGTCACCGCGCTGCACGTCCCACATGCGGGTGCAGACCTGGTCGAGGAACCAGCGGTCGTGGGTGACGCAGACGAGCGCGGAGCGGCGCTCCTGGAGGTGCTTGGCGAGCCAGGAGATGCCCTCGACGTCGAGGTGGTTGGTGGGCTCGTCGAGGACGATCAGGTCCTGGTCGTCGATGAGGAGCTTGGCCAGCGCGATCCGGCGGCGCTCGCCACCGGAGAGCGGGCCGATGACGGTGTCGAGACCGTTCTCGAAGCCGGGCAGGTCCAGGCCGCCGAAGAGCCCGGTGAGCACGTCGCGGATCTTGGCGCTGCCGGCCCACTCGTGGTCGGCCATGACGCCGATGACCTCGTGCCGGACGGTGGCCTCCGGGTCGAGCGAGTCGTGCTGGGTGAGCACGCCGAGGCGCAGCCCGCCGCTGTGCGTGACCCGGCCGGTGTCGGCCTCCTCCAGCTTCGCGAGCATCCGGATGAGGGTGGTCTTGCCGTCGCCGTTGCGGCCCACGACCCCGATCCGGTCCCCCTCGGAGACACCGAGCGAGACCCCGTCGAGGAGGGCACGGGTGCCGTAGACCTTGCTGACGGTCTCGACATTGACCAGGTTGACGGCCACGTTGACTCCTGTACGGGGTGATCGATCGACGTCCCAGGGTACGTCCCCGCACGGACGGCCCCGGGCGCCCGTCTTCAGGCACCGGGCCGCCCGCCGCCGAGGCACCGGGCCGCCGGGCGTCGGAGGCGGGGCCGCCGGGCGTCAGAGCCGGGGCCGCCGGGCCGGAGGCGGCCCGGCGCTCCTCCCCGCCCGCTCCACCAGGAGCCAGCCCGCCAGGGCCAGGGCCACCGCCGCCGGGGCGGTGACCGGGACGGCGATCAGGGTGGCCGAGTGGCCGGTCAGGAGGCCGGCGAAGCCCGTCAGGGAGAGGCCCAGGACCCCGAACAGGGCGAGGGTGATGCCGAGGGCGGCGACCGGGCCGCCGGAGTCGGTGGCCGGGGCGGCCGGGACCGGGGCCTCGAAGCGGCGGAAGACCGCGACGAGCAGGGCGGTGAGCACCCCCGCCGCCGCGAACCGGAGCGGGACCTGCGCCCACCAGGCGCCGGTGGCCGGGGCGGGCAGGCCGGGTCCGAGGCCGAGCATCGCCCCGTACACGCCGAGCATGGCCGTCAGGTGCCAGAGGAAGGCCGTCATCGCGATCCCGTTGGCGGCGACCACCGCGCGCCACACCCCGGCGCGGGCGACGAGCCGGGCCCCGGGGCCCCGGAGCAGCTCGACCGCGCCGACCAGCCACAGGCCGTGGCAGAGCAGGGCGAGGGTCGGCGGAGCCATGTTCGAGACCTCCTCGCCCGGCATTCCCACCATGGACAGCGGGTACGGGCCGAGGGCGACCAGCGCGGTCGCGCCGAGCAGCCCCGCGCCGCCGAGCAGAGCGGGGCGGCGGATCATGCCGTCGGCGCGCAGGAAGCCGAGCTGGTGGACGGCGAGCCAGACGAACGCGAAGTTCAGGAACCCGACGAACGGGACGTCCGCCGTGAACCGCAGCACGTCGACGGCGACCGCGCCGCCCGCCAGCGCGCCGAACGCGCCCCACCCCCACCGCTCGTGCAGCCGCAGCAGCGGCGGGGTGAACGCGACCATCGCCAGATAGATCCCGATGAACCAGAGCGGCTGGGTGACGAGCCGCAGCGCGACCCCGGTGAGCCCGTCGTCCGCCCCGGACAGCTGGAGCGCCAGCGCGGCGGCGCCCCACACCCCGACGAAGACCATCGTCGGCCGCAGCAGCCGCTGGAGCCGGGCCCGGAGGAAGGCCGCGTACCGCGGCCGCGAGCGGTGGGCGAGGGCGTGCGAGAAGCCGCCGACGAAGAAGAACACCGGCATCACCTGGAACACCCAGGTGGCCGGCTGGAGTTCCGGCACGACGGCGAGGAGGTTCCCGACCTGCCCGTCGGCGGTGACGGCCGCCATCAGCCAGTGGCCGAGGACGACGACCGCAAGCGAGGCGACCCTGAGGAGGTCGACGTACCGGTCCCGGCCCGCCGGCGTGGCGGCGGCGAGGTCACGCGCGCTGAGGCGGCTGCTGCTTCCCATGCGGGTACCGTCCCGCGACCGGCGGGGGGCCCGACAGGGCGCGGATACTCAGACCCGTACCCGAGTACCTACCGGACGCGGGCGCCCGGCGCCGGGGACGTCGTCACGCGGGCCGTGCGGCAGGTGCCGGAGGCCTTCAGGGCGGCGGCGACCGTCTCCGCGGCCTCCGCGTCCTTCACCAGGAACGCCGTCGTCGGGCCCGAGCCGGAGACCAGCGCGGCCAGCGCGCCCGCGTCCGTGCCCGTCGCCAGGGTCGCGGCGAGCGAGGGGCGCAGGGAGAGCGCCGCCGCCTGGAGGTCGTTGGCGAGGGTGCCCGCGAGCGCGGTCGTGTCACCGGCGCGCAGGGCGTCGAGCAGCGCGGGGGAGGCGGTCGGCGCGGGGACGTCGACGCCCTCGGTGAGCCGGTCGAACTCGCCGAAGACCACCGGGGTCGAGAGCCCGCCGTCGGCGACGGCGAACACCCAGTGGAACTCGCCGCCCACCGGGAGCTCCGTCAGCTTCTCGCCCCGCCCGGTGCCGAGCGCCGCCCCGCCGACGAGGCTGAACGGCACGTCGCTGCCGAGTTCGGCGCAGATCTCCAGGAGTTCCTCGCGGGAGGAGTCGAGGCCCCACAGCGCGTCGCAGGCGAGCAGGGCGCCCGCGCCGTCCGCGCTGCCGCCCGCCATGCCGCCGGCGACCGGGATGTCCTTGACGATGTGCAGGTGCACGTCCGGGGAGATGCCGTGCCGGGCGGCGAGCAGCTCGGCGGCCCGGGCCGCCAGGTTCGTGCGGTCGAGCGGCACCTTGTCGGCGTCGGGGCCCTCGCAGCTGACCGTCAGCCCGGCGGCGGGCGTCGCGGTGACCTCGTCGAAGAGGGAGACGGCGAGGAAGACGTTGGCCAGGTCGTGGAAGCCGTCGGGGCGGGCGGCGCCGACCGCGAGCTGGACGTTGACCTTGGCGGGGACGCGGACGGTGACGGAGGCCCGGGGGGTCCGCGTACCCGCGCTCACGCCTTCGCCTCCGCGATCCGGGCGAACTCCTCCACCGTCAGCGCCTCGCCGCGCGCCTGCGGCGAGATGCCCGCCTTCACCAGGGCCTCCTCGGCCGCGGCGGGCGATCCCGCCCAGGTGGCGAGGGCCGCGCGCAGCGTCTTGCGGCGCTGGGCGAAGGCCGCGTCGACGACCGCGAAGACCTCCTGCCGGGTGGCGGTGGTCGCCAGCGGCTCGGTGCGGCGGACCAGGGAGACGAGGCCGGAGTCGACGTTCGGCGCGGGCCAGAAGACGTTGCGGCCGATGGACCCGGCCCGCTTGACCTCCGCGTACCAGTTGGCCTTCACCGACGGCACGCCGTACACCTTGTTGCCGGGCTTGGCGGCGAGCCGGTCGGCGACCTCCGCCTGGACCATGACGAGGGTCCGCTCGATGCTCGGGAAGCGCTCCAGCATGTGCAGCAGGACCGGCACGGCGACGTTGTACGGCAGGTTGGCGACGAGCGCGGTCGGCGCCGGGCCCGGCAGCTCCCGCACCTGCATCGCGTCGGAGTGCACGAGCGCGAAGCGGTCGGCGCGCGCGGGCATGCGGGCGACGATCGTCGCGGGCAGCGCGGCGGCGAGCACGTCGTCGATCTCGACGGCCGTCACCCGGTCCGCGGCCTCCAGGAGGGCCAGGGTGAGGGAGCCGAGTCCGGGCCCCACCTCCACGACGACGTCGTCGGGCCGTACCCCGGCCGTGCGGACGATCCGCCGGACGGTGTTGGCGTCGATGACGAAGTTCTGGCCCTTCTGCTTCGTGGGGCGCACGCCGAGGACGGCGGCCAGCTCACGGATGTCGGCGGGGCCGAGGAGGGCGTCGGGGCTTTCGGGGCCGGTGGTGGTGCTCACCGGTACAGCCTACGGCTCGCGGGCGGGGCCCACGGCTCACGGGCACGGCCACGCGCCGCTCACCCGTGCAGTCGGCGGCCGCAGTGGGGCCACGGGCTCGCCCCCCGCTGCACGTAGAGCTTCTTCGCCCGGAACGTCTGCTCGGCGGCGGGCGCGTTCTGGGCGGTGCCGCTGCCGCCGAGGGAGCGCCAGGTGCCGGGGTCGAACTGGTAGAGCCCGCCGTACGTCCCCGAGGGGTCGACGGCGTTCGGGCGTCCGCCGGACTCGCAGGCGGCGAGCGCGCCCCAGTCGAGTCCGTCGGCACCGGCGACGGACGTGGGCGGCCGCCGGGTGCCGACCCGCACCGTGCGGGTGACGGGCTCTCGGACGATCTCCTCCCCGGTCCTGCGGGGCCGCTGCTTGACGCCGTTGACCGTGCGCAGGCTGTACGTGACGCGGCGGACGCCGGTCACGCCCTGCCGTTCGACGACCTCGGTGCCCGCGAACAGCTCCGGGTCCCGGACCCTCTCGACCGCGTACGGGATCGCCTCCTCCCGCACCTGCCGGGAGCCGGTGATCCGCAGCACGTTCACGGTCTGGCCGTCGCGGGGGAAGGAGTCGGCGGCGACGGAGGTGGTGTCCTGCCCGGAGAGCGTGATCCCGGCCTCGGCGAGCGCCTCGCGGACGCTGGCGGCGTTCGTGCGGACGGTCCGCTCCCGCCCGTCCGCGAGGAAGGTGATCGTCCGCTCGGTCCGTACGTCGAGGGCGAGGCCCTGCCGGGAGATGGGGGCGCCCCGTGAGACCGAGAGGTGGGCGCCCTCCGCCCGGACCCCGAGCTGGCGCAGCGCCCCCTCGACGGTCCGGGCGGTCGTCCAGACCTGGCGGCGCTGCCCGTCGAGCGTGAGGGCGACCGGCCGCCCGTACCGGACGACGATCTCGTCGCCGCTGCTCAGCTCCTCGGCGGGGGCGGGCGCGACGATGTCGTGCGCGCCCACCGAGACGCCCTCGTCGGCGAGGAGCTCCTCCACGTCGTCGGCGAAGGTGTGGAAGGTGCGCGGGACGCCGTCGACGGTGAGCCGGACGGCCTTGTCGTCGGCGACGAAGGCGCTGGTGCCGCCCGCGAGGAAGGCGACGACGAGGGCCTGCGGGACGAGCCTGCGCAGGCTCTCCCCGGCGGGTCCGGAGGCCTTGCGGCGGCGGGCGGCCCGCCGGGCGCCGGTGCGGGAGCCCTGGCCGGGAACGGTTCCGGCGGCGGGTCCCGCGGCGGGGGGCACGAGGGGTGCCGCCTGCGTCGGCTGCTCGTGCACGGGCAGGGTCGCGGCCGCGCCCCGCCGTCCCGCTCGGTGACTGCCCTGGGAAGTGCTCACGAGGCCGGGACCCTAGCGCCGACTCCGGTCACGACCCGCGACGACCCGACCGCGAAACGTAATCGTTATGGATCGGTCCCGCCGCGGCCCGGTCGTGGCTCAGTAGTCGAAGGCGCGGGCGGTGTTCACGGCGATCGCCTCGGCCATCGCCTCCTCCCCGATCCCCCGCACCTCCGCCATCGCCCGGAGGGTGACGGGGATCAGGTACGGGGCGTTCGGGCGGCCCCGGTAGGGCGCCGGGGTGAGGAAGGGGGCGTCGGTCTCGACGAGGACGAGTTCGAGCGGGGCGACGGCGAGCGCGTCCCGCAGGTGCTGGGCGTTCTTGAAGGTGACGTTGCCGGCGAAGGACATGTAGTAGCCCTTGGCGGCGCAGATCTCGGCCATGGCGGCGTCGCCGGAGTAGCAGTGGAAGACGGTCCGCTCGGGGGCGCCCTCCTCGTCGAGGACGCGGAGCACGTCGGCGTGGGCCTCGCGGTCGTGGATGACGAGCGCCTTGCCGTGCCGTTTGGCGATCTCGATGTGGGCGCGGAAGGAACGCTCCTGCGCGGCGATGCCCTCGGGGCCCGTACGGAAGAAGTCGAGGCCGGTCTCGCCCACGCCGCGGACGTACGGCAGGGCGGCGAGCCGGTCGATCTCGCCGAGCGCGTCGTCGAGCGCCGCCTCGCCGCCGCCCTCGCGGGCCCCCTGCCGGGACCCCTCTCCCCCGGGGTCGCCGAGGACGATCCGGGGCGCTTCGTTGGGGTGCAGGGCGACGGCCGCGTGCACGTGCTCGTGGGCGGCGGCGGTCTCCGCGGCCCACTGGGAGCCCTTCACGTCGCAGCCGACCTGCACGACCGTCGTCACCCCGACGGCGGCGGCCTTCACGAGGGCCTCCTCGACGGTCCCGGACTGCAGGTCCAGGTGGGTGTGCGAGTCCGCGACCTCCACGAGGAGGGGTTCGGGCAGCGGCGGCGGGGCGTCCTTGGCACTCATGGCCCCGATCGTACGAGGCTCATGAGTGCCGGCGCACGGCATGTCCCGGGCGCGCGACCGGACCCGGGGGTGCTGTCAGTGGTGGCGCCGGAAGGGGTGCAGAAGGTCCGACAGGTGCCAGTGGTGCGGCACCGGCGGCTCGTCGGCGCCCTCGGTCAGTTCCTGGCCGATGGGGCCGGCCGGCCCGATCGGCTTGGTCTCCTTCGATCCGCGCCGGTGCTGCTCCGTCGCGGCGATCAGGTCGAGCACGGACGACACCTGCCCCGCGCGCATGATCCTGACGACGTGGCCGCCGCAGTTCATGCAGGTGGGCTTGGACAGCGGGGACGGGACCCGCTCCCCGTCGGCCTTGTAGACGACGTACGCGTGGCCGGCGGCGTCGACGTGGTGCTCGATGTCGTACGCCTGCTCCCAGCCGTATCCACAGCGCATGCAGGCGAAGGCGTACGCCTCATGGGCGACGGATATGCCGGTGCCGGTGATCTCGCTCATGCCAGCTCCTCTCCACTGATCAGTGGACGCCTTTTCGGGCCGGAGCGCATCAGCGCGGGGCGAACCATGGAAGGCTTTTGGCTCTTCCCTTGCCTAGGGCCCTGGGAAATGTCCCGGCGCCGGGTTCGGCTTTACCTTTCAGAGTAATTCAGCGGGGGAATCCGCGGCGGCCGAGCCCGACGGCCCCCGCCCGGTGCGGGGCGGGGGCCGTCGGGCCGGTGGGCCTAGGCGACGGTGTTGAACGTCGTGCCCTCGCCCGCGTACAGCGAGGTCGTCCGACGGCTGAAGGGGGCCGTGGCGGAGCCCGTCGAGGCGTAGACGTACGTGCCGCCCGCCCCGTACGCGATCAGGTCCGGCCGCCCGTCGCTGTCGACGTCGCCGGCGCCGACGAGCTGGGTGAAGGCGTTCCAGCCGCCGCCGATCCGCACGCGGGGGGCGACTCCGCCGGTGCCGTTGCCCTGGTACAGCCAGAGGACGCCGGAGGTGTCGCGGGCGACGAGGTCCCCGGCGGCCGTGCCGGTGATGTTCCCGACGGAGGTGACCTGGTTGTAGACGCCCCAGCCGCCGCCGACGCGCGCGCGGGCGGCGAAGGGGGCGGTCGCGGAGCCCGTGCCCTTGTAGAGCCACAGGACGCCGGAGGTGTCCGTGGCGAGGAGGTCGGCGCGGCCGTCGCCGTTGAGGTCCGAGCCGCCGGTGAGCTTGTCGTAGACGCCCCAGCCGCCGCCGATCCGGACCCGGGGGGCGAACGTGCCGTCGCCCTTGCCGAGGTAGTGCCAGAGCACCCCGGAGGCGTCGGCGGCGACCACGTCGCCGACCGCGTCGCCCGCGATGTCGCCGACGGCCTCGACCTGCTTGTAGATCTGCCAGCCCCAGCCGGCCTGGGTGCGCCGGGCGGAGGTGATCGTGCCGTCCACCGGCCGGTCCCGCAGGTCGTCGCGCCACAGCACGCCCCCGGCGTCCCGGGCGAGGACGTCGGTGGAGCCGTTGTCGGTGTAGTCGTGCGGGTTGGCCGCGCGGACCACCTTCATGAGCCAGCCCTGGTAGACCGGCTCGCCGGTGCCGTCGAGCGGCGTCGCCTCGGCCTCCACCCCGTACGAGCCGTTCGGCGCGTCCACGCCGTCGATGGTGCCGTCCCAGGTGAAGGAGAAGCGGGTGCCCTCGGCGGGGGCGTCCACGCGCGTGCGGAACTCCTTGCCGGTGGCGGTGTGCGTGAGCGTGACGTCCAGGCGGGCGTCGCGCTGCGAGAGCGTCCACCCCAGCGTCGCCGTGCCGCCGGTCCGGTCGAGGTCCACCGTGTCGGGGACGTGGACCTCCTCGATCTTCAGGGCGGGCAGCGGGCCGTCGACGGCCACCTTGGTGACCTTCGGCGTGCCGTCCTGCGCGGTCTCGATCCGGAACAGGCCCGCGCCGTCGGAGGCCCGCGCGCCGCGCACCACCGCGGTGCCGTCGCTCGCGGTCGCCGCGGCGGAGCCGGAGTCCAGGAGGTCGCGGATCTCGCCGGTGGTCAGGGAGACGGCCCGGACCCGGCTGGTGGGGTTGCCGTAGATCAGCCAGTCGCCCATGAGGGCGGTGTACCACTCGGCGGTGTGGGCGCCCAGGACGGTCCGCTTCACCTCGCGCGTGCGGCGGTCGACGGAGCGGATGATCCCTCCGGTGCCGGCCTCGTACTCGTACCAGGTGATGTGGGAGGCGGAGAACTCCAGGGTCCGGTAGTCGTACCAGGACTCGGTGGCGGAGTACGTCTCGGTCACCGTCCCGGCCGCCAGGTCGATGACGGCCCGGCCGCCGGTCCGCCGGTCCTCCGGCCCCGTCGCGTAGCCGACGACGGCGAAGCCGTCCCGGGCCGTGGGGCCGAAGTAGTCCTTGGCGTCCGCGGGCAGGCCCTCGATCCTGCGGGTGGTCGTCGTGGCGCCGTTCTTGGTCACGACGTGCAGTTCGGAGGTGCCGTCGTCCTTGTTGAGCTGGGCGAGCACGCTCGTCGGGCCGAGCACGGTCACGTGGTCGGCGTTCAGCGCGCCGAGGTCGATCTCCACGACCGGGGCGGCCGGGGCGGCCATGTTCCGCAGCCCGATCCGGCGCGTCTCGTCGGAACGGCGGACGGCGATGTCGCTGCCCTGCGCGTACCAGTCGTCCCCGTCGGACTCCTGGAGCGGGATCGGGGCACCGCCGTCGTAGGGCGTCCAGAGCAGCCGCTTGGTGGTGTCCTGGGCGAAGTAGTAGGTCAGGAAGCCGGAGGGGCCCACGCCCGCGAGATCGGTGCCCTCCGGGTAGACGGGCAGGCCGTCGGCCTGCTGGGCCGGGGTCGCGGCCGCACCCGGGACGGGGCCGGCGGCGAGGGCGGCCGGGGCCGTGGCCAGCGTGCCGGCGCCGAGGGCCGTGGCGGCGAGGACGGCGGTGACGGCCAGGGCGAGCCGGGTGGAGCGGAACTGCAAGGTGAACCCCCACGAGAAGGACGGACACGGGGAGTGCCGTATCCATCCGGACTCATGATCGGGTCGAGTGGTTGTACGAGAACCTCGACGAACTGTTCGACGCGGTTCGGTTCGTCACCGTACGTCCGGTCCGGCCGCGTTCTTCGCCGCCACGACCGCGTCGAACACCTCTCGCTTGGGAAGTCCCGCGTCGGCCGCCACGGCGGCGATCGCCTCCTTGCGCCGCTCCCCCGCCTCCTCGCGCACCCGCACCCTGCGGACCAGCTCCTCGGCGTCGAGTTCGGCCGGTCCGGTCTCCGGGGCGCCCTCGACGACGACGGTGATCTCGCCGCGGACGCCCTCGGCCGCCCAGCTGGCGAGCTCGGCCAGCGGGCCGCGCTTGACCTCCTCGTACGTCTTGGTCAGCTCACGGCAGACGGCGGCCCGGCGGTCGGCGCCGAAGACCTCGGCCATCGCGGCGAGCGTGTCGTCGAGCCGGTGCGGGGCCTCGAAGTAGACGAGGGTGCGCCGCTCGTCGGCGACCTCGCGCAGCCGGCCGAGCCGCTCGCCGGCCTTCCTCGGCAGGAAACCCTCGAAGCAGAAACGGTCCACCGGCAGCCCGGAGAGGGCGAGCGCGGTGAGCACGGCGGACGGGCCGGGCACGGCCGTCACCTTGATGTCCTGCTCGACGGCGGCGGCGACGAGCCGGTAGCCGGGGTCCGAGACGGACGGCATGCCCGCGTCGGTCACCAGCAGCACCCGGGCGCCGCCGACCAGGGCCTCGACCAGCTCGGGCGTACGGGCGGACTCGTTGCCCTCGAAGTACGACACGACCCGGCCCGAGGTGTGGATACCGAGCGCACGGGTGAGTCCCCGCAGCCTCCGGGTGTCCTCGGCGGCCACGATGTCCGCGTTCTGCAGCTCGGTGGCGAGCCGGGGCGGAGCGTCCGCGATGTCACCGATGGGGGTCCCTGCGAGTACCAGCGTTCCTGTCACACGCACCATCCTCCCAGCCCGGACGGACGACGCGCACAGGCGCGTTCCCTACGATGGCGCGGTGACCAGTACCGCACCCGAGACCCTGGAGGGCCGGCACGCCGTGGCAGAGCCCTCTTCGTGGCAGCAGCGGCTCCGGCGGTTCGGCTACGCGCCGCCCGCCGGAAGCGCCGCACCCATCGGGCTGCGGGAGCGGCTCGTCCCCCCGTACACCCGTCCCTCCGAGCGCGTCATGTCGCTCCTCGGCCTCGGCCCCGACCGGGCCGAACGGCTGTGGCGGCTGATGGCCTGGGGCGGTCCGCTCCTGGTCACGGCGGTCGCGGGGCTGCTCAGGTTCTGGAACCTGGGCAAGCCGCGCGCGGTGATATTCGACGAGACGTACTACGCCAAGGACTCCTGGGCCCTGATCAACCAGGGGTACGAGGGGGCGTGGCCGAAGGACATCGACAAGACGATCCTGAGCGACCCGGGCTCGGTGCTGATCCCCACCGACCCCGGCTATGTCGTCCACCCGCCGATGGGCAAGTGGATGATCGGCGTCGGCGAGAAGCTCTTCGGCTTCGAGCCGTTCGGCTGGCGCTTCATGGTGGCGCTGCTCGGCACGCTGTCGGTCCTGATGCTGTGCCGGATCGGCCGGCGCCTCTTCCGGTCGACGTTCCTGGGCTGTCTGGCGGGTCTGCTGCTCGCCGTCGACGGACTGCACTTCGTGATGAGCCGTACCGCGCTCCTCGACCAGGTGCTGATGTTCTTCGTCCTGGCCTCCTTCGGCTGCCTCGTCCTCGACCGCGACCGGACCAGGAAGCGGCTCGCGGAAGCGCTGCCCGAGGACGAGGAAGGGGTGCTGCGGCCCGACGCGGAGATCGCGGAGACCGTACGCCTGGGGTGGCGGCCCTGGCGGATCGCGGCCGGCGTGATGCTGGGCCTGGCGGCGGCGACCAAGTGGAACGGCCTGTACGTCATGGTGGGCTTCGGCCTGATGACGGTCCTGTGGGACGTGGCCGGCCGCCGCACGGCCGGCGCGGTCCGCCCGCACCTCGCGGTCATCAGGAAGGACCTGGTGCCGGCGTTCGTGTCGGTGGTGCCGGTGGCCATCGCCACGTACCTGGTGACCTGGACCGGCTGGATCGTCAGCGACAAGGGCTACTTCCGCGACTGGGCCGCCAAGCAGGACAAGATGTACGGCGAGGGCACCTGGGGCTGGCTGCCGGAGTGGCTGCGCAGCCTCTGGCACTACGAGTCCGAGGTCTACTCCTTCCACGTGGGCCTGACCTCGCCGCACACGTACGAGTCGAACCCCTGGTCCTGGATCGTCCTCGGCCGCCCGGTCTCCTACTTCTACGAGTCCCCCGCCCCCGGCACCGCCGGCTGCCCGGCGACCGCGAAGGAGAAGTGCGCCCAGGAGGTCCTGGCCCTCGGCACCCCGCTCCTCTGGTGGGCCGCCTGCTTCGCGATCCTGTACGTGCTGTGGCGCTGGGCCTTCCGCCGCGACTGGCGCGCGGGCGCCATCGCCTGCGGCATCGCGGCCGGCTGGGTCCCCTGGTTCCTCTACCAGGAACGCACCATCTTCCTTTTCTACGCGGTCGTCTTCGTGCCGTTCCTGTGCCTGGCGGTGGCGATGATGCTGGGGGCGATCGTCGGCCCCGCGGGTTCATCGGAAAGACGCCGCACTTTGGGCGCGGTGGCCGCGGGCTGCGTCGTCCTCCTCATCATCTGGAATTTCATCTATTTCTGGCCCATCTACACCGGGACTCCCATTCCGCTCGACCAATGGCGCAATCGGATGTGGCTGGACACGTGGGTTTAGCGGGGACGCGGCGCCGGGGAGGCGCGTCTGACGTATGTGGCGGTAGTTGCTCGACACACCGGCCGCGTGGCTGCTTCACTCGTGGGTCCACCTGGGGAGGGGAACCGCAGTCATGCGCAGTGGAGCCAAGGTCGCGATAGTCGGGGGCGTGTTCGCCGTCGTGGCGGGAGGCGTCGGATACGGGGGCTACAACCTCTGGAACGGCGTCACCGGCGGCGAGAAGACCGTGGACTCCCGGTCCGGGGACGCGCCCAGATCGGGGCCCGTCACGGCCGAGGAGATCACCGCCACCTCACGCGACTTCCTCGCCGCCTGGGCCGCGGGGGAGTCGGACCGCGCGGCGCAGCTGACGAACGACCCGGTCACGGCGGGGCCCGCGCTCCTCTCGTTCCGGGAGGGCGCGAAGGTCACGAAGGCGGTCATCGCGCCGGGGGCGGCGGTCGGGGCGACGGTGCCGTTCACCGTACGGGCGACGATCTCGTACGAGGGCGTGACGAAGGACCTGTCGTACGCGTCCCGGCTCAGCGTGGTGCGGGGGCAGACCACCGGCCGTCCGCTGGTGCAGTGGAAGCCGACCGTGCTCCACCCCAAGCTGACGTCGGCCGGGACCCTGCGCACGGGCGGGGCGAAGTCCGCCACCGTGAAGGCCGTCGACCGGAACGGCGACGAGCTGTCGGTGGAGAAGTACCCCTCGCTCGCGCCGGTCATCGCCGAACTGCGCACGCGGTACGGCTCGAAGGTGGGCGGCTCGGCCGGTGTCGAGACCTGGATCGACTCCGGCAGCGAGGCCGTGCCCGACACCACGCTCCTGGTCCTGTCGAAGGGGAAGCCGGGCACGCTGAAGACCACCATCGACGCGGACGTCCAGGCGGCGGCGGAGAAGGCGGTCGCGGCGTACGGCCAGGCGGCGGTGGCGGCGATCGAGCCGTCGACCGGCGCGGTACGGGCGGTCGCCAACAGCCCGGCGGGCGGCTTCAACACGGCGTTCGACGGGAAGCAGGCCCCCGGCTCGACGATGAAGATCGTCACGGCGGCGATGATGATGCAGCAGGGCGTGGCCACGCCAGGCGACCGCGTCGAGTGTCCGCCCACCGTGCAGTGGGACGGCTACCCGTTCCACAACCTGGAGGACTTCAAGATCGACAACGGCACCCTCACCGATGCCTTCCGCCGCTCGTGCAACACCGCCTTCATCAAGGCGATCACCCCGCTCAAGGCGAAGGGCATCCACAACACCGCCCTCGGTGACACCGCTCGCCGCTCCTTCGGCATCGGCCTCAACTGGCAGGTCGGCATCCCGGCGGCGGACGGCAGCGTCCCCGCGTCGGAGTCGGTGGAGACGGCCGCCTCGTACATCGGCCAGGGCAAGATCACGATGAGCGCCCTGAACGTCGCCTCGCTCTCCGCGACCGTGAAGAACGGCGGTTTCCTCCAGCCGTACCTGGTGGCGCGGGAGCTCGACGACCGGGAGTTCGCCGAGGCCGAACCGCTCTCCCGCGAGGTCGCCACGGGGCTGCGCCGGATGATGAACGCGGCGGCGACGGACGGCACCGCGACGAAGGCGATGACCGGAGTCCCGTCCCCCAAGGGCGCGAAGACCGGCTCGGCGGAGGTCGACGGCAGGTCCACCTCCAACAGCTGGTTCACCGGCTACTCGGGCGACCTCGCGGCGGCGGCCGTCGTCCAGTCGGGCGGCCACGGCGGCGACACGGCGGGCCCGGTGGTGGCGCGGGTCCTCAAGGCGGGCTGAGGGGAGCGGGGGCGCGGCCGTCCGAGCCGTGGAAGTCGTTCGCGTGCCCCCTACACGGACCGCTAGCGTGCGCCCCATGAGCACTGAGCACACGGAGACCACCGAGCGCCCCGACCCCTCCCCCGCCCACCCCCGGTTCGCCGCCGCCCTCGCGGAGCTGGGCCTCGACGTCGAGGTCCGCCGCTTCCCGGACGAGACCCGGACCGCGCACCAGGCCGCCGAGGCGATCGGCTGCCAGGTCTCGGAGATCGTGAAGTCGCTGATCTTCGCGGCCGACGGGGTGCCGGTCCTCGTCCTGATGGACGGCGCGTCGCGGGTGGACGTCGAGCGGGTACGGGAGGAGCTGGGCGCGGCGAAGGTGACCCGGGCGGACGCGCAGGTGGTCCGGGAGACGACCGGGTACGCGATCGGGGGCGTCCCGCCGTTCGGCCACCGCACCCGGACCCGGGTCCTCGCCGACCGCGGCCTCCTCGACCACGCGCTCGTGTGGGCGGCGGCGGGCACCCCGCACACGGTCTTCGCCCTCGACCCGACGTCACTGGTGGCGCACGCGGGCGCGACCCTGGCGGACGTCCGCGAGCCCTCCGCGTGACCCCGCTGGTCACGGTCGCCGTCCTGATCGCCGCCGTCACGCACGCGAGCTGGAACGCGATCGCGCACGCCATCAAGGACCAGCTGCTCTCGTTCACCCTGATCTCGGGCGGCGGGGCCCTGATCGGCCTGGTCGCGGCGGTGTTCGTGCCGCTGCCCGCGGCGGAGGCCTGGCCGTACCTGGTGGTGTCGGCGCTGCTGCACGTGGGCTACATGGCGCTGCTCATGCGCTCGTTCACGCTCGGCGACTTCGGCCAGATGTACCCGATCGCACGCGGTACGGCCCCGCTGATCGTGACCGCCCTCGCGGCCGTCTTCGTCGACGAGGTGCCGGACGGCTGGCAGTTGCTGGGTGTCGCGGTGGCGTGCGCGGGCCTGACGGGCCTGGCGGTCTGGGGCATCCGGGGCAAGGGCACGCGACCGCACTGGCCGGCGCTCCTCGCGGCGGGCGCGACGGGCCTGTCCATCGCGCTGTACACGGTGGTGGACGGCGTGGGCGTCCGCGCCTCGGGCACCGCGCTCGGCTACATCGCCTGGCTGATGGTCCTGGAGGGCCTGGCGATCCCGGCGTACGCCCTCTGGACCCGCCGCGCGGCCCTCCTCCCCCAGCTCCGCCCCTACGCGGCCAGGGGCCTCCTGGGCGCCGCCCTCTCGGTCAGCGCGTACGCCCTGGTCCTCTGGGCCCAGACGAAGGCCCCCCTGGCCCCGATCGCGGCCCTCCGCGAGTCCTCGATCATCGTGGGCGCGGCCATAGGAGCCCTCTTCTTCAAGGAACGCTTCGGCACCCCGAGAATCGCGGCGGCCGGCCTGATGGTGGCGGGCATCGGCCTGATGCTGCACGCGGGGTGAACGGGGCCGGCGGCGCGTGACCGCCGGACCCGACCGTCACTCCAGCGACGCCAGCGCGGCCGTGACGAGAGCACGTGCCGCGGCGCCTCGTGCGGCACCCTGGGAAAGTCGTTCGAAAGCTCGCGTGTACAGCTCGATCTGGCCCGGCTGCGTCAGGGTGGAAGCCGCGTCCAGGGTGTCCGCGTGCACCCTGCCGCCGTCGAAGATCGTGAAGGTCGGCATGGGCCACACGGTTCGCCGCACCGAGAACGGGACGATCCCCAGGGCGACGTTGCGGAGATCCATGACCGCGAGCAGGTGGCCGAGCTGGGCCGCCATGGTGTCCGCGGCACACGGCCGGGAGCGCAGGACCGATTCCTCCAGAACGAACGAGAACCGGTGCGCTCCGTCGTCCAGGACCGCGTTGCGCCGCATGCGGACCGCCACGGCATCGCTCACATCGTCAGGGGTCCCTCTGAAGTCCGCGATCGAGGACAAGAGCGCCGAGGCGTAACCGGGTGTCTGGAGAAAACCCGGGACGACATCGGACACGTACACCCGGAAGACACGGGTTCGCCGGTAGAGGCTCTCCGTGGACTCCTGCACGTGCCGGAGGCCGGTGTGCTGGAGACGCCTCCACTGCACATGCGCGTCTACGGACTGCCTGTTCGCCGCGACCAGGTCGGGCGCCCGGTCGTCGGCGCCGCAGGCTCGGCACCACGCGCGGATGTCCGAGTCGGCGGGCGGCGTCCTGGCGTTCTCGATCCGGGACGACTTCGATTCCGACCAGCCGCACCTGGCAGCCAGCTCCCGTCCGCTGATCCCCGCGTCCCTGCGGATCTCGCGCAGTCGGCCGGCGAGTTCTTCGCGGGCCTTCTGAACGCTCGAAGAGGGATGCGGGGGCATGGAGCGGCTTTCGTCAGATCTCGTACAGGTGGTGCGGGACCGCTCGTCGCCAGACCGTCTCGAAGGCGGTGGTGCACAGCTTCGCCGTCTCGGCGTCCTCGGTGATCTCATCCTCGACCACCACGCCGTCGCCTGAGAAGTGGTGCACGCGGAGAAGAGCGCCGTCGAACAGCCAGAAGTCGTTTCCGGGCAGGGGGATGTCCGTGGCCCGTCGTCGGGGTAGCCAGCGGACTTCCTCCCCGGCCGTGACGTTGGCGTGGGTGACGTAGTGCTCCCACCGGATGTACTCCGTCACGGGCTCGGAGACGATCCGGGCTCGGCGGATCGACACACCCCTGGACACGGTGTCGCTGATCAACTGGTCGTACGGGTGCCACCAGGACTCACGGTCGGACCAGTCGATCCGCTCGCCGCGCTTCCACGCGGCGAAGCGGTCGGTGGGGGCGTACGAGTCACGCAGTTCCAGATGAACGGCGGACCGCTCACATCGGCCGAGGAGCTCAGCGAAGCCGGGCACGCTCGACGGCATCGCACGCCTCCCTGATCATCGGAATCATGCGGGCCGGAATCCTGACGATGGCCTCGCTGTCGGGTACCGGACCGTTCGCGGGGCTGCCCGCCTCGCACTGGGCCTGAGTCTCCGCGCTCGGCTTCCACCCCTGCAACAAGATCTCCTGGGCTTCCGCGTCCGCCCACACCGTCGGGCAGTGGTCGCGATCGGTGTCGGGGTCGATACCGACGAACTCTACGGCCATGGCCGGCTCCCTGGACCAGATGTTTGCTCGGACTTGCACGAGCGTCGCTGAGCAGCAGACATGCCGTCAATATCGTTATCGGTCACAGCAATTGGCGTGCAAGTCCGTGCAAGCTCATGGAGCGCGAGAGGGCCTTGCTCCTAGCGTCGGGGTGCACCGCCGAATCCGAGCGGAGAGCGGTGAGTGGATTTCCGCGGAAGGCGTCACCCGAGAGGAGACCGGGATGGGTTGGGGAACGGGTAAGGGCGGCGGGGGAGGCGGCGGGCAGCACTCCGGGAACAAGGACCCGGGGACCAGCAAGCCGTCGAGCGACACGGCCAAGCCGAAGGATCCGCCGAAGCACAAGAAGGACCGGTAGGTGACGCCACCGAATCTCACGGCGGCCGAGCAGATCGCCATCCGCGATCTGCTCGGCGCGGTGAACAACGACATGGACGCGCCCCTGGCGCCCGAGTGGGAACGCGCGGCGTGGGCCGTCCCCCGGTCCGCGTTCGTCCCCGAGCGGGTGTACCTGGGTGACGAGTGGGAGCCCTGCGACCGCACCGAAGACCCGGAAGCATGGCTGCGGGCGGTCTGCGCCGACGACAGCGTGGTCACCCAGATCAACGACGGCATGGACCCCGTGGACGGAGACAGGTGGCCGTCGTCGTCCGCCTCGGCTCCGTCCATCGTGTTCCGGATGCTGCACATGCTCGGCGTGGCGCCCGAACACCGGGTCCTGGAGA
Organism: Streptomyces sp. NPDC002057; assembly: GCF_040296665.1. Taxonomy (NCBI): domain Bacteria; kingdom Bacillati; phylum Actinomycetota; class Actinomycetes; order Kitasatosporales; family Streptomycetaceae; genus Streptomyces; species Streptomyces sp. NPDC002057. The sequence goes on along the minus strand of NZ_JBEOXR010000005.1, from coordinate 189,652 downwards.
TCGGCACCGGAACAGGGTGGAACGCGGGCCTCCTGGCCTGCGTCGCCGGCCCGGAGAACGTGACGACCGTCGAAGTCGACCCCGTGTTGGCGTCCGAAGCCCGGGAGCGCCTTCGTCGTGCGGGACTCCCGGTGGAAGTCGTCACCGGTGACGGAGCCGAGGGGCACGCCGGCACCACTCCGTACGACCGGCTGGTAGCCACCTGCTCCGTACGGTCCGTCCCTCGCCCATGGCTCGCGCAGGTACGCCCCGGCGGCGTCATCCTCACCCCGTGGGACAGCCCTTGGGTCTGCTACGGGCTGCTCGGCATGACCGTGGACGACACCGGAAGCGCGTCGGGCCGGTTCGCACCGCACTCCGCGTTCATGCTCATGAGGCGACAGCGGACCGACCTACGGATCTTCCGGGACGTGGTGCGCGACGACCACCGCCCGGAGGAGTCGACCACCACCCTGCCGCCGTGGCGGGTGGCCGGTGACGATCTCGCCGCGCAGTTCGCCATGGGGCTTCAGCTCCGTGACGTGTGGCGGACGTGGCACGACGACCCGGATGTCGCGGGGGTGGCATCCCGGCTGTGGCTGGCCACCACCGACGCCACGTCGTGGGCGGCCGTGGACTGGGACGGGACGTCGGACGACCGGTTCACGGTCTGGCAGTACGGACCACGGCGCCTCTGGAACGAGGCGGAGGCCGCGTACACGTGGTGGACGCTGCACGACCGTCCCGGCCCCGAACGGTTCGGTCTGACCGTGACCGCCACAGGTGAGACTCCGTGGCTGGACAACCCGGACCAGCCGATCCCCACGACCGGCTGACCGGCCCCGACCGGGCCGGCGCACGCGCCACGGATGAGGCCCGTACGACGCCGGGTGCGGCGGCCCGGCGACCGGCCCCCTGTCAGTCCCCCAGCACCTCGCCGAAGTGGGTGTTCACCGCCAGCAGGCCTCCGTCCACGCGGAGGACCGTGCCGGTGATCCAGGAGGCGTCCCGCGAGGCCAGGAAGGCGACCGCGGCCGCCACGTCCTCCGGGGTGCCCACGCGGGCCAGGGGGTAGACGCGGTCGGCCAGGGCGGTCAGTTGGGGGCCGCGGTCCTGCCAGGACGCCGTCGCGATCGTGCCCGGGTTGATCTGGTTCACGCGGACCCCGCGCGGCGCCGCGTCGCCCGCCAGCGTGCGGGTGAGGGACGCGAGGCCCGCCTTCGCCGCGCTGTAGGCGTGGCCGCCGAAGTCCGCCTCCGCGTTGACCGAGCCGATGGTGACGATCGCCCCGCGTCCGCCGGCCGCCGCCAGGTGCGGCAGGGCCGCGCGGGAGCAGCGGACGGCTCCCATGAACGTGACGTCGTGCTGGGTGGCCCAGATCCCGTCGGGCTCGTCCTCGAAGCGGTCCCGGTCGGGGACGACCGGGCCGTAGGCGTTGTTGACGAGGACGTCCAGGCCGCCGAAGGTCCGCACGGCGTGGGCGACCGCCGCGTCCACCGAGGGCTGGGAGGCCACGTCGCAGGGGTGGGCCTCCGCCCCGGGGATGTCCGCCGCCGTCCTGCGCGCCTCGTCCTCGTCGATGTCCGTGACGAGGACCCGCGCCCCCTCCGCCGCGAGCCGTCGCGCGGTGGCCGCGCCGATCCCGCGTGCCGCGCCCGTGATCAGTACCGCGTACCCGCCGAAGCGTTCCCTGAGGTCCATGGGGTTCATGGGTCGATCTCAGCATCCGGCTCCGCTCCCGCGCCAGCCGCCCGCAACACTCCGTTCACGAATTGCCCGGGATAAAGGCGAAGACAAAGCCTTCATACGGCGATTCGGCCAGGGCCGAAAGGCTTTGACACACCCCTGGCGCGAATACCACGATTACTGCGCCGCCGAACACTTGGACCACAGGGGGAAATCATGTCTTCGTCGTCTTCGCTGACCTTGTCGAATCCGTCGTACCAGGCCGGTGTCGAGGAAATTGCCGAGTCCCTTTCCTCCCGGAGCTACGACCTGATCTCCAGTGAGAAGGTGAAGCAGCTCCTCCTCCACCGGTCCGAGTCCGCGCTCGACGACCTGGAGCCCTTCCGCGACAGCTGGACCCGGATGCCGCTCGACAGCTACATGGCGGACGGCGGCCGCTACCGCCGCCGCCGGCACGCCACGCTGAGCGCGCCCCGGGCGAGCGTCGACTACCGCGTCGAGGCGCACCAGCCGCACTACCAGGGGCTCGACTACAACACCCTCAACGGTGGCGTGGCCCGCCACTACGAGCCGTTCGAGGAGCAGAGCCTGCGCGGCCGCACGATGGACGGCCTGCTCACGCTCGGCCTCGACGTCTTCGGCCGGCTCGCCCCGTACTCGGGCTGGCACATCGAGGCGCACCAGTTCCGCATCGAGGTCGACGGCGAGGAGGTCGGCCTGCCCACGCCGGAGGGTGTCCACCGCGACGGTGTCACCTTCGTCCTGATGGCGATGATCGGCCGTTCGAACGCCACCGGCGGCGAGAGCACCGTGTTCAACCTGGACAAGCAGCCGGTCGAGAAGTTCGAGCTCACGGACCCGCTCGACGTGGCCCTCGTCAACGACGAGCGGGTCTACCACGGCGTCACGCCCATCGAGCAGATCGACTCCGGCGCCCCGGCCTCGCGCGACGTGCTGGTCATCACCTACCGTCACAAGCCCTGATGTCAGGCGCGGGTGCGGGGGCCGGCGTCCGCGAAGGCGCCGCCCCCCGCCCGCGTACCCCTTGAGTGAGAAGACGGGAAGACGGGTACATGGGTCAGCTCATCGCCGTGGCGGTCATCACCATTCTGGCTGTCATCAGCCCCGGCGCGGATTTCGCGATGACCGTCCGCAACAGTTATCTGTACGGACGGACCGCAGGCGTTCTCGCCGCCGTCGGAATTGCGCTGGGCGTTCTCGTCCACGTCACCTACACGATGCTGGGCGTGGGTCTTCTGGTTTCCAGGAGCCCGATGCTTTTCATGGCGATGAAACTGATCGGCGCCGCCTATCTCATCTACATCGGGTACAAGACGTTCGTCACCAAGACCGAGGTGGACATCGACCTGTCGAGCGACGGCGGTCTGTCGAAGGCGGGCGCGCTGCGCACCGGTTTCCTGACGAACGCGCTCAACCCGAAGACGATGCTGTTCGTGCTGAGCACGTACACACAGGTCGTCAGCGCCGACACCCCCGTCTTCCAGCAGGTCGGCTACGGCCTGTTCATGTCGTTCGCCCACCTGGTCTGGTTCGCGCTGGCCGCGCTCCTCTTCTCCCAGCAGAGCCTGCGCTCCCGGCTGCTGAAGCGGCAGACGGTGCTCAACAAGGTCATCGGCACCGTGCTCGTCGGCCTGGGGATGGTGCTGGCGCTGACGCCCGCCATGGCGTGATCCCGGGTCGCGGGAGGGTCAGTCGGTCGAGACCCGCTCCACGCGCGGCTCGGCGATCGACCGGTAGTCCTCCGCCGACAGGGCGATCGAACGGTCGAGCCGCGCCGCGTTGAAGTAGAACTCCGGGTGGACCAGCAGGTCCGGGTCGACGAGGAGTTCGAGGCGCTCGTCGAAGGAGAACGGCAGGATCGTGCCGCTCGGCGATCCTGCCAGGTCCTCGGCGATCTCCGGGGAGGCGAAGGAGACGTAGGTGCCGCCGTACAGCGCCTTCACGGCGCCCAGGTCGATCCGGCGGTCGCCGGGGACGACGACCAGCGCGAAGCGCTTCTCCTTCTTGCCGATCTTCACCATCGCGATGATGCACTTGGCCGCCTCGGCGAGCGTGTGACCCCGCAGCGCGCTGACCGCCTCGGTGGCGCCCTCGGGGGCGTGCTCGATCACCCGGTACGCCGCCCCGCGCTCGTCGAGCAGGGCGATCAGCTTCTCGTAGGTGGCGTTCGTGGCGTCCGCGGCGCTCGTCGCGTCCGCGGCGTTCTCGTCGGTCATGTGGTTCCTCCTCGTTGCTGCGTGTATCAACTGGTTTCGCACGACGGCGCGTTGACCCTACGCCAGTTGTCGAGGTGCCTGAGCAGCACGACACCCGAGCCGTCCAGCTCGTACAGCACCCGCACGCCCGCCCGGCGGCGCCGCACGACCCCCGCGGCCACCAGCGAGGTGAGGTGCTCGGAGACCGTGCTGGGGGCGAGTCCCAGCGTCGTCGCCAGGTCCGAGGTGGTGGTCGGCGCGACGAGCGCGCGGACGACGCCGGCCCGGCTGCGGCCGAGCAGGATCTCCAGGCGGTCGCCGCGCGCGGGTTCGTCGGCCCGCCGGCCGGGCCGCATCTCGCCGGCGAGTACGGCGGCCCCCTCGGCCTGGTACGACACGGCCGTCGCACCGTCCGGGGCGGAGCCGACGAGGGACGCCCCCCGGCCGAACACCAGGGGGACGAGGACGACGCGGGAGGCGTGCGGCACCCCGGCGCCACCGCCGGGACCGCCGCCGCCGGGCAGGGTCCCGCCCGGCCCGGCCACGCCCGGCGTCCTGACGTTCAGCCTCAGGACGTCGCCGTGCCGGGAGAGCCGGCCGCGCAGGCCGCCGAGGAGTTTCTCCGGGCCCTGGGTCGCGAGGACGCGGGCGCGGAGCAGGATGTCGTCCTCCGTGACGGCCCGCAGGGGTCCCCCGAACGGGGCAAGGGCGGCCCGCCAGTAGCGCGGGAGGAAGGCGCACAGCTCGGCGATCCGCGCCTCCGGGTCCGCGTGCAGCGGGCGCACCTCGGCGGGGACGCCCTGCGGGAACCACCGTTCCAGCTCCTCGCGCACCCGGGCCGGGGACACGGACCGGAGGGACGCGATCTCCTCCGCCAGGCCGGCCTGCGGGGCGGAGGTCGGGACGGGCAGGAGGAAGGAGGGCAGGGTTCCGCCGCTGACCCGGTAGAGGTGGACGAGCCACCCCGGGATGGTCACGTCGGCCCGCATCAGCGAACGGCGGGTCGCCCTGCCCCAGTTGGTGTACGGCCAGGGGGCGAGCCCCCGGTGCGCGGACAGCAGCCCGATGCTGCCGAAGGTCTCCCAGAGCCGGCTTTCGGCGATCCGAATCGTCCCGCGTTCGGAAGTCGTCAACGGAATCTCGATCACATGCGCCCCCGTGCGCCTGGTCCACCGGACGGTGGAGCGGGCACACGGTACCGGCGGCTTGATCACCGCTCCGCGCGACGTGCGCGCAGAATGTCAGGTCGGGTCCGCCCTATGTCAGGTCCGGGAGGGCCCGGACCCTCAAGGACGGCCTTCCGTCACCGACTTGACCGCTCTCACCAGCGACTGAGCCCTGGGGTCGGCCGTCACCGTCTTCCGCATGCCGTTCGTCACGTACCCCAGGGCGATGCCCGCGTCGGGGTCGGCGAAGCCCAGCGAGCCGCCGCGTCCGGGGTGGCCGAAAGACGAGGGTCCGAGCAGCGGGGAGGCCGGGCCGTGCAGCATGTGGCCGAGGCCGAAGCGGGTGCCGACGAGCAGCACCCGGTCCGGCCCCGCGGACTCCTCGGTCCGTGCGAGCGCGAGGGTGTCCGGGGTGAAGAGGCGCGGGGCGCCGTCCACGGGACCGAGGGTGGCCGCGTAGAAGCCGGCGAGGGCGCGGGCGGTCGCCACCCCGGCCGAGCCGGGCAGCTCGGCGGCGCGGTAGACCGGGTCGTTCTCGTCGGGCTTGGGGTCGATGACCCCGAAGGCGCGGCGGGTGAGGGAGGCCGGGTCCCGGTACGCCTCGGAGACGGAGCGCTTGGGGCGGAGCCTGAGGGCGCCGCCGCCCGCCGGTTCGATCTCCTCGACGGGGCCGATCCTGCCGACCCGGTGGGTCTCGGCGGCCGGGAGCCCGATCCACAGGTCGAGGCCGAGGGGGCCGGTGATCTCCTCGGCGAGCCAGTGGCCGATGGTGCGGCCGGTGACCCGGTGGACGAGGCCGGAGAGCAGCCAGCTGAAGGTGTGGGCGTGGTAGCCGTGGGCGGTGCCGGGCTCCCAGACGGGGGCCTGGGCGGCTGTCGCGCCGGTCGCGGTCGGCAGGTCGACGGCCTCGGCGAGGGTGAGCGGCCGGTCCAGGACGGGGACGCCGGCCCGGTGCGCGAGCAGCTGCCGTACGGTCACGCGGTCCTTGCCGGCCGCCTTGAACTCGGGCCAGTACACGGCGACGGGGGCGTCCAGGTCGAGCAGGCCGCGCTGGTGCAGCAGCAGGGGTACGGCGGCGGCGACGCCCTTGGTGGCCGAGCGGACGACCTGGGCGGTGTCGGCGGTCCAGGGGGCCGCGTCGGCACCGGGGTCGACGTCGCGGGTGCCCGCCCACAGGTCCACGACCCGCACCCCGTCGTGGTGGACGGCGACCGCCGCCCCGCGCTCGCCGCGCTGCTCGAAGTTGCGCAGGAACGCGTCCCTGACCGGCTCCCAGCCCGCCGCCACCGTGCCCAGGACGTCCACCCGACCCACTCTCCCTTGCGATACGACCGGCTCCCATGGTGCAACGCGGGCCGCGGGGGACGGATTCCGGGGGTCAGGCCACGGAGCGCGGGACGAAGCCGAACGGCAGCTCCAGGCGGTGCCGGGCCATCAGCTCCTCGTCGGCGAGGATCTCGCCGGTGCGCCCGTCGGCGGCGATGACGCCCTCGCTGAGGATCACCGCGCGCGGGCAGAGCTCCAGGGCGTACGGCAGGTCGTGGGTGACCATGAGGACGGTGACGTCGAGCGTACGGAGGATGTCGGCGAGCTCGCGGCGCGAGGCCGGGTCCAGGTTGGAGGAGGGCTCGTCGAGGACGAGGATCTCCGGCTCCATGGCGAGGACGGTGGCGACGGCGACCCGGCGGCGCTGCCCGAAGGACAGGTGGTGCGGCGGCCGGTCCGCGTACTCCGCCATCCCGACCCTCTCCAGCGCGCGGGTCACGACGGCCTCCAGCTCGGCGCCCCGCAGGCCCGCGGCGGCCGGCCCGAAGGCCACGTCCTCGCGGACGGTCGGCATGAAGAGCTGGTCGTCGGGGTCCTGGAAGACGATGCCGACCTTGCGCCGGATCGCGGCGAGGTGCTTCTTGCCGACGGGGAGCCCGGCGACGGTGACGCCGCCCGCGCCGCCGGTGAGGATGCCGTTGAGGTGGAGGACGAGGGTGGTCTTGCCCGCGCCGTTGGGGCCGAGGAGGGCGACCCGTTCGCCGCGCGCGACGGTCAGGTCCACGCCGAACAGGGCCTGGTGGCCGTCGGGGTACGCGTACGCGAGGCCGGTCACTTCGAGCGAAGGGGCGGTCATAGGGTCCATCCCAGGAGGCAGATCAGAAGCGCGGTGAGCGGGAGCGCGGCCGCGTACGCCCACTGGGCGCGGGTCGCCGTCACCTCGTCGATGACGGGCATGGTGCCCGTGTACCCCCGGCTGACCATGGCGAGGTGGACCCGCTCCCCGCGCTCGTACGAGCGGATGAAGAGCGCGCCCGCCGACTTGGCGAGGACGCCCCAGTGGCGGACGCCCCGCGCCTCGAAGCCGCGCGAGCGGCGGGCGACGGACATCCGGCGCATCTCGTCGGTGATGACGTCGCCGTACCGGATCATGAACGAGGCGATCTGCACCAGCAGCGGGGGCAGCCTCAGCCGCTGGAGGCCGAGGAGCAGGGCGCGGAGTTCGGTGGTGGAGGCGAGGAGCACGGAGGCGGCGACGCCGAGGGTGCCCTTGGCGAGGACGTTCCAGGCGCCCCACAGTCCGGGGACGCTCAGCGACACCCCGAGGACGGTCGTCCGCTCGCCGGGGACGACGAAGGGCATGAGCAGCGCGAACGCGACGAACGGCACCTCGATGAGGAGCCGCTTCAGCAGGAAGCCGGCCGGGATCCGGGCCTTCGCCGCCACGGCCGCGAGGAGCACGGCGTAGAGGGCGAAGGCCCAGACGGCCTCGCGGGGCGTCGAGACGACGACCACGACGAAGCCGAGGACCGCGGCGAGCTTGGTGTGCGGGGGCAGCTCGTGGACCGGCGAGCGGGCGTGCCGGTAGAGCTTGTGGGCGTGCCCGGCTCCCATGTCAGCGCGCTCCCCTGCCGGTGCCCCGGGCCCGTGTCAGACCCGCGCCCCGGTCTCGTTCCTGCGGCGGCGGACGGCCACGAAGGCGCCGGTGCCGACGGCGAGGGTCGCGCCGACGCCGATCACGCCGGCGAGTCCGCCGGAGAGCCGGGCGGTCTCGATGCCCTTGACGCCGTAGTCGGCGAGCGGGGAGTCCGCGGTGGCGTGCTCGTACTCCTCGGCCTTGGCGTCGATGCCCTTGTCGGCGGCGACCTTCTCCAGGCCGTCGGGGCTGGCGGAGGCGTAGAAGGAGACGAAGCCGGCGAGGACGAGGGCGGTGACGACACCGCCGATCCACAGCTTCTTCGGGGACCGGGCGGGCGCGGGCGCGGCGGCGGGCGCCGCGTCGACCAGCTCGCCGTCGACGCGGAGCTTGAGCGGGGCGGTCAGGCCCCGGGCGCCGTAGACCAGGTCGGGGCGGACGGCGATGACCGCGCCGACGGTCAGCATGGTGATGACGGCCTCGCCGATGCCGATGAGGACGTGGACTCCGACCATGGCCGTGAGGACCTTGGGGAGCGGTACGTCGGTGGTGCCGCCGATCGCGTAGACGAGGGTGAAGGCGGCGGCCGCGGCCGGTACGGAGACGAGCGCGGCGACGAAGGAGGCCGCGGTGACCGAGGCGCGGGTGCGGGGCAGCACCAGGACGAGGCCGCGGAAGAGCGCGTAGGCGACGACGACCGTGACGACGCCCATGACGGTGATGTTCACGCCGAGGGCGGTGAGGCCGCCGTCGGCGAAGAGGATGCCCTGCATCAGCAGGACGACGGCGATGCAGAGGACGCCGGTCCAGGGACCGACGAGTATCGCCGCGAGCGCGCCGCCCAGGAGGTGTCCGCTGGTCCCGGCGGCGACCGGGAAGTTCAGCATCTGCACGGCGAAGACGAAGGCGGCGACGAGTCCGGCGAGCGGGGCGGTCCGGTCGTCCAGCTCGCGGCGGGCTCCGCGCAGGCTGACGGCGACGGCGCCGGCGGCGACGACTCCGGCGACGACCGATACGGGGGCGTTGATGAATCCGTCAGGTACATGCACGTCCCGAATGATGAGCGCTCCTGCGAAGCACTTGCAAGAGCGCACAGGTCACAGAACGGCGGCGCGCGGCCGCGGGTGACCCCGCCCACACCTGTGCTCACCTGTGCATGGCCCGCGCTCGCACGGGGAAAGAGTGGGACATTGAGTACAGCGAGGTACAAAAGAGACGGCTGTGAGGAGCACTTCCATGCGCGCCCCGGAAGACCGTGAAGACGCCCGCGCCACCGACGCCCATGGAATCGAGGACCACGCCAAGGGACGGATCATCAGCGACGCCCCGCTCTCGCGCCCCGTTCCGGTGGCCCTCCGCTACGACCCCGACTTCTCCCCCGCCACCGTGCGCTTCGCCTTCCCCGGCGAGGAGTGGTCGTTCCCCCGCGTCCTCCTGGAGACCGGGCTGCGCGCCCCGACCCGCCGCGGCGACATAGGCGTCTGGCCCTGCGGCCGGGTCCAGACGGTCGTCGAGCTCCACAAGGACGACGGGGTCACGGTCGTCCAGTTCGACACGACGGCCCTGCTCCGCTTCCTGAAACACACGTACGCCGCCGGTGCGTCGATGACGACACACTGACGGCGTACGCGAGCTGTTCCGGTGCGGGTCAGACCTTCACGAGGTCCGGCTTCGCGCCGGAGGACCCGTCGGCTGACGTCCCCGCGGCGAGCCCCTCGCCCTCCACGTCCACGTTCGGCAGGATCCGGTCCAGCCACTTCGGCAGCCACCAGGCCTTGTGGCCGAGGAGCGCGAGCACGGCCGGGACGATCGCCATCCGGACCACGAAGGCGTCGAAGAGGACCGCGACGGCCAGGCCGAAGCCGATCATCTTGATCATCTGGTCCGTCATGCCGATGAAGCCGGCGAAGACCGCGATCATGATCACCGCGGCGGCGGTGACCACCCGGGCGCTGTGCCGGAAGCCGGTCACGATCGCCTCGCCGGGCCGCTCCCCGTGGACGTACGCCTCACGCATGCGGGTGACGAGGAAGACCTCGTAGTCCATCGCGAGACCGAAGACGACACCCACCATGAAGATCGGCATCATCGACATGATCGGGCCGGTCTGCTCGACCCCGAAGAGGCTGCCGAGCCAGCCCCACTGGAAGACCGCGACGACCGCGCCGAGCGCCGCGACCACCGAGAGCAGGAAGCCCAGGGCCGCCTTCAGGGGGACGAGGACCGAGCGGAAGACCAGGGTCAGGAGCAGGAAGGCCAGGCCGACGACGAGGGCCAGGTACGGCACCAGGGCGTCGTTCATCTTCTGCGAGAAGTCGATGTTCATCGCGGTGGCGCCGGTGACGAGCACGTCGTCGCCGGTGGCGTCCCGGATGTCGTGGACGAGTCCCTCGGTGGCGACCGAGGACGGGCGGTCCTTCGGGACCACCGTGATCATCGCGGCGTCGCCGGCCTTGTTCGGGGTCGCCGGGGTGACCGCCGCCCAGCCTTCGAGGCCCTTGATCGTGGAGACCGTCCGGTCGGCGGTCGCCTTGTCGCCGTCCACGACGACGAGCAGCGGGCCGTTGAAGCCGGGGCCGAAGCCGTCGGACAGGGTGTCGTACGCCCGGCGCTCGGTGGTGGAGGTCGGCTTGGCGCCGTCGTCCGGGAGGCCCATCTCCAGGGAGGCGGCAGGCAGCGCGATCGCGCCGAGGCCGAGGACGCCGACGAGCAGCACCATGACGGGGCGGCGGATGACGAAGCGGGCCCAGCGGGTGCCGCCGTTCGGCTTGTCGGCCTTGGCCCCGGTGGAGGCAGCGACGTCACCCGCGGCACCGGCCTTCGCGGCCTTGCGCTGCTTGCGGCCGACGACCTTGTCGCCGGCGAAGCCCAGCAGGGCCGGGATCAGGGTGAGCGCGATCAGGACGGCGATCACGACCGTGCCCGCGGCGGCGAAGCCCATCTTCGTCAGCATCGGGATGTTGACGACGGCCAGGCCGACCAGGGCGATGACGACGGTGAGTCCGGCGAAGACGACGGCGGAGCCCGCCGTGCCGACCGCGCGGCCCGCCGCGTCCTCCTTCTCGCGCCCGTCGGCGAGCTCCGCGCGGTAGCGGGAGACGATGAAGAGGGCGTAGTCGATGCCGACCGCGAGGCCGATCATCATCGCGAGGGTGGAGGTGGTGGAGCCCAGGTCGAGGACGTTCGCGAGCGCGGTGATCGAGGAGACGCCGATGCCGACGCCGATGATCGCCGTGAGCAGCGGGAGTCCGGCGGCGACGAGCGAGCCGAAGGTCATGACCAGGACGATGCCGGCGATGACGACGCCGATGATCTCGCTGGAGCCGGTCTCCGGCATGGTCTGGAGGGCGTCACCGCCGACCTCGACGGTCAGCCCCTTGCCCTGCGCGTTCTCGCCGGCCTGGGTCAGCGCCTCGCGCGTCCCGTCGGTGAGCTCCATCGCGTTGACCTTGTAGGCGACGGAGACGTAGGCGGTGGATCCGTTCTGGGAGACGGCCTGCGCGGTGTACGGGTCGGTGACCGAGACGATCTGGTCGGACCCGTTCTTCAGCGCGGAGACGGTCTCCTCGACGACGGCCTTGTGCGCCGGGTCGGTCATCTTCTGGCCCTCGGGGGCCTTGAAGACGACCCGGGCGGTGGCCCCGTCGGCTCCGGCGCCCGGGAAGCGCTCTTCGAGCAGGTCGAAGGCGCGCTGGGCCTCGGTGCCGGGGATGGAGAAGGAGCCGGAGGTCGCGGCGGGTGCGGTGGCGGCGCCGATCCCGGCGACCGCCAGGAGGGCCACCCAGAGGAGGGCGACGAGCCGTCGGCGCCGGAAGGCGGAACGGCCCAACTTGTACAGGAACGTGGCCACGGGGGCGTACTCCCAGTGTGGGTGGGACAGGGCATGGGGAGCCGGCCCGACGGCGAGAGCGGAGCGCGTCAGGGGGTACTGGTGCTGTCGGGAGGGGTGCTCCGGCCGGGGACGCCGGTGCGGGTGACAGGTGGCTCTAGACGCCGAGTGAGGGGAGCACGACGGCGTCGACATAGGCGCTGAGGAACGCGTGGTCGACCGGCTGATCCTCGATCAGCGGGCGGGCGACGAACGCGCCGATCAGCATGTGCGGAACGAGGTTCAGTGCCGGGTTCCCGGCGTCGACCTCGCCCCGGCGGACCGCTCGGCGCAGTACTTCGTCGAGGCCGTTCATCTCGGGTTCGATAAGCAGCTCGCGCAGCGCACGGTGCAGTTCGGGGTTGGTGTGGACGGCATGGGCCAGACCCCGCATCAGCGCGGAGTCCTTCTCCATCTGGCAGTCGTCGGTCCGGTCGAGGAGCTCGTGGAAGTCGCCGCGCAGCGAGCCGGTGTCGATCTGCGAGAGATCGGCCGGCTTGTTGTCGCGCAGCGCCCTGGCGACCAGCTCGGGCTTGCTCCCCCACTGGCGGTAGAGGGTGGCCTTGCTGGAGTGGGTGCGGGCGGCGACGGCGTCCATGGTGAGGGCGTCGTAGCCGACTTCGCGGAGGAGGTCGAGCACGGCCGCGTACAGCTCGGACTCCCGCTCGGGAGTGAGTCTGCTGCGTGCCATGGCCGTGTCTCCGTTCAGGTCCGGGTGTAACGAGCGAAACGACTTCGTACCGTACGAAGATACCCCCGCTCTCAGCGAAACGAAACCGTTTCGTACGTGTCCTGGACCACATCGGGCTCTCCCCTTCGGAGACGCCCGCATACACGTACGAGTTGCCTCACCCCCTCCACGCGGAAAGCATGAACAGGTGAGTGACGACGTCGCGTATCTCCGTTTCCCGCACCTCCACGACGACCTGCTGTGCTTCGCCGCCGAGGACGACCTGTGGATCGCCCCCCTCGCCCCCGAGGGCCAACGCCCCGGCCGGGCCTGGCGGCTCACCGTCGACCGCACGCGGGTCGGCCACCCGCGCTTCTCGCCGGACGGGCGCCTCATCGCGTACACGAACTGGCGCAGCCTCGACCCGGAGATCCATCTCGTGCCCATCGAGGGCGGGGCCGCCCGGCGCCTCACCTACTGGGGCTCCACCGACACCCGGGTCTGCGGCTGGACACCCCCCGACAAGGACGGCCGCTCCGACATCCTCGCCGTCTCCTCGCACGGGCAGCCCTTCTCGTACTTCTCCTGGGCCTACACCGTCCCCACCGACGGGACCCCCGGCAGCAAGCTGCCCTGGGGCCCGGTCTCCGACATCGCGGTCACCGACGACACCGCCATCACCGGCGACGCCTCCCGCCCCGACCACGAGGGCGAGCGCCGCTCCCTCCTCCTCACCGGAAAGCCGCCCCACGAGCCGGCCGCCTGGAAACGCTACCTCGGCGGCGCCACCGGCCGCCTCTGGCTGCACGGCGAACGGCTGCTGCCCGACATCGGCGGCCACCTCGACAGCCCCATGGCCGTCGGCGGCCGCGTCGCCTTCCTCTCCGACCACGAGGGCGTCGGCAACCTCTACTCCTGCCGGCCCGACGGCACCGACCTGCGCCGCCACACCGACCACGACGAGTTCTACGCCCGGCACGCCTCCACCGACGGACAGCGGGTCGTCTACCAGTGCGCCGGCGACCTGTGGATCGTCGACGCCCTCACCCCCGACTCCCGCCCCCGGAGGCTGGAGGTGCGGCTCGGCGGCCAGCGCGTCGGCCGCCGCTCCTACCAGGTGCCCGCCGCCCACCACGTCGACGCGGTCACCGTCGACGAGACCGGCCGGGCCAGCGCCGTCTCCGTGCGCGGCAGCCTGTACTGGCTGACGCACCGCGACGGCCCGGCCCGCACGATCATCGACTCCCCGGGCGTCCGGGTCAGGCTCCCCGAGATGCTGGGCAGCGGCGGCCAGGTCGCGTACGTCACCGACGCCGAGGGAGAGGACGCCGTCGAGATCGCCTCCCTGCCGCGCGCCAGCGGCGACCGCCCCCCGCGCCGCCTCGCCTCCGGCGACCTCGGCCGCGTCGAGGAGCTCGTCGCCGACCCCGACGGCGAGCGGCTCGCCATCGCCTCCCACGACGGACGGCTCCTGCTCCTGGACACCGCGGAGGAGTCCGGACCGGACGCGGACACCTCCCCGGCCGAGGGCTCCGGGGGAGTCACCGAGCTGATCAGGTCCGTCAACGGGCCCGTCCGCGACCTCGCCTTCTCCCCCGACGGCGCCTGGCTCACCTGGTCCCACCCCGGCATCGGCCGCTCCCTGCGCTCCATCAAGATGGCGCGGATCTCCGGCCCCGGCGCCCGGACCGTCGTCGACGTCACCAACGGCCGCTTCGAGGACGAGAACCCCGTCTTCACCCGGGACGGCCGCTACCTCGCCTTCCTCTCCTGGCGGGGCTTCGACCCGGTGTACGACGTGCACACCGGCGACCTGTCGTTCCCGCTCGGCTGCCGCCCCTACCTCGTGCCGCTCTCCTCCGCCACGCCCTCCCCCTTCGCGCTGCTCCCCGACGGGCGCCCGGCGGCCGGCGGTCTCGACCCCGCCGACGACGACACGGAGACGGCCGACGGAACGGTCACCGTCGAGATCGAGGGGCTCCCCGACCGGGTCACGCCCTTCCCGGTCACCGCCTCCAAGTACTCCGCCCTGCACCCGGTCAGCGGCGGCGGCCTGGTCTGGCTGCGCTGGCCCATCTCGGGCGCGCTCGGCGAGACGTTCGCCAACCCCGCCGACACCTCCGGCCGCCCCACCCTGGAGTACTTCTCCATCACCAAGGCCCGCAAGAGCGAACTCGCCAAGGACCTCGACTGGTTCGCGGTCAGCGGCGACGGCACCCGGCTCGTCGTCGCCGACGAGGGCGAGCTGCGGGCCGTCCCCGCCACCGAGTCCGGGGACGGCGACTCCACCGTCTACCTGGACCTGCGGCGCATCCTCCACGAGGTCGACCCGGGCGCCGAGTGGCGGCAGGCCTTCGACGAGGCCGGCCGGATCGTCCGCGCCTACTTCTGGGAGCCCGGCATGGGCGGGGTCGACTGGACGGCCGTCCTCGACCAGTACCGGCCCCTCGTCGAACGGATCGCCTCCCCCGACGAGTTCGCCGACCTGCTCCGGGAGGTCGTCGGCGAACTGGGCACCTCCCACGCGTACGTCACCCCCGCCCGCCGCAACGAGGGACCGCCGCACTACCAGCGGCCCATGGGCCTCCTCGGGTCCAACCTCGTCCTCCGGGAGAACGGCTGGACGGTGAAGCGGATCCTGCCCGGCGAGTCCTCCGACTCCAAGGCCCGCTCCCCGCTGGCCGGTACGGGCATCCGCGCGGGCGCCGTCCTCACCCACGTCGACGGCCGGCCCGTGGACCCGGTCACCGGCCCGTACCCGCTGCTCTCCGGCACCGGCGGCACCACCGTCGAACTCACCTTCACCCCCGCCGAGGGCGAGGGCAGGGCCCGCCGCGTCGCCGTCGTCCCGCTCGTCGACGAACGCCCGCTGCGCTACCAGGACTGGGTCGCCAAACGCCGTGCGGTGGTACGGGAGATCAGCGGCGGCCGCTGCGGCTACCTGCACATCCCCGACATGGGCGGCTCGGGCTGGGCCCAGTTCAACCGCGACCTGCGCATGGAGGTCTCCCGGCCGGCCCTCATCGTCGACGTGCGCGGCAACGCGGGCGGCAACATCAGCGAACTCGTCATCGAGAAGCTCACCCGCAAGATCCTCGGCTGGGACCTCACCCGCAACGCCCAGCCCGTCGCGTACGCCTCCAACGCCCCGCGCGGCCCCATCGTCGCCCTCGCCGACGAGGCCACCTCCTCCGACGGCGACATGATCACCGCCGCGTTCAAACTCCTCGGCCTCGGCCCGGTCGTCGGCCAGCGCACCTGGGGCGGGGTGGTGGGCATGACCGGCCGCCACCGGCTCGGCGACGGCACCCAGATCACCGTCCCGATGAACGCGGCCTGGTTCCCCGAGTACGGCTGGTCTTTGGAGAACCACGGCGTCGAACCCGACCTCGCGGTCCTGCGCACCCCGCTCGACTGGGCCGAGGGCCGCCACGCCCAGCTCGACGACGCGGTCCACGTCGCCCTCGCGCTCCTCACCGAGACCCCGGCGGCGAGCCCGCCGGGGTACGAGGACCTCCCGGACCGCTCCCGCCCGAAGCTGCCCCCGAGGCGGGACGTTCCCTAGACGCCGACGAGGCCGGGGGCGTGGCTCAGGTCCAGCTCGTACGAGGTGCCCGGCCGCCCGTCGAGCGTCACGCTCCCCACCGCGCCGAAGCCGACCCGGCCCAGCACGACCCTCGACCCGTCGTTGTCGAGGGTCGTGACGGCGGTGAGCCGGCTCAGCCCGTACTCCTCGCGCGCCAGCCGGCACACCGCGCGGACCCCGGCGGTCGCCACCCCGCGCCCGGCCGCCCGCTCGGCCACCCGGTACCCCAACTCGGCGGCCCCGTCGGCGACGTCGACGAGGTTGAACCGCCCGAGGATCCCGCCGTCCTCCCCCACGAGCACGTGGAAGTGGATCGCCCCGGCCCCCTGCTCGTCGAGCAGCGCCCGGTGCCGCTCCTCGAAGTCGGTGAAGTAGGCGTCCCCCCGGTCGGGCACGGACGCGGCGAAGTACCCCCGGTTCTCCCGCTCGAAGGCGAGCAGGGCGGGCGCGTGGTCGGATCGCAGTCGCTCAAGTACGGCCATGGGCGCCACGGTACGAAGATCCGCCCTCCGGCGCGTACGACTTTTCGGCCCATGACGCGAGGAGACGCACCCGGTCACCCGGGTGCGCCTCCTTCAAGGATTCCGCGAGGACTCCGCGCGAAGCGGGCCGACGTCAGGCGTCGTAGTCCTGGTCCATCCGGTCCTGGGCCTCCTGCTGGGCCCTGCGGGTCTCGTCGCCGGAGCGGTCCCGGCCCCGGGAGGCACGCTCGGACGCCTCGTCCTTCGCCTTGCCCGCGGCCTGCCTGGCCTGCTCCTTGAGCTGCTCCGCCTTGTCCTTGAACTGGTCTGCCATGCCCATGAAGGTTCACTCCTAAAAGGGTGTGAGGGGGCCGGGGCGGTGCGCCCCTTGGGCCTCGACCAGCCTTGCACGAGCGAACATTCCACGCATTTCGATCAGTTACGTTCCGTACGCGGGGGCGTTCCGGCACGGCCCCCGGTACGGCCCCGCGTACGGGCGCCCGTCAGACGCGGCCCTTCCGCGCCTGCTCGTCGGCCGCGCCGCCCGCGCCCACCAGCCCCTTGGAGACCGAGGCCAGGCGCGGCTCGAAGCGCTCCATCTCGCGCCGTCCGACCGTCGCGATCATGCCGGGCAGGTAGCCGCGGACCGACTGCATCCCCCGCAGCCACCACTGCGCGTACACATGGGCCGAGCGCCGCTCGATGCCCGCCACGATCCGGTCGACGGCCGGGCCGAGGGGGTACGTGCGGTTCGAGGGCCACGGCAGCCGCTGCCGCAGTTCCTTCATCACGTCGTCCTGGTCCGCGCCCCGCACCATGTCCGTGTCGGTCCAGGACAGATAGCCGACCCCGACCTTCACGCCCTTGTAGGCGACCTCGGCGCGCAGGCTGTGCGCGAAGGCCTCGACGCCCGACTTGGAGGCGCAGTACGCCGTCATCATCGGGGCCGGGGTGAGCGCGGCGAGCGAGGCGATCTGGAGGAAGTACCCCCGGGACTCCATGAGGACGGGCAGGAACGCCCGGCCCGTCACCGCGCCGCCGATCAGGTTGACCTCGATGACCCGTCGCCAGGCCGCCGGGTCGGAGTCGACGAACGGACCGCCCGCCGCGACACCGGCGTTGGCGACGACGATGTCGACCTTCCCGAACCGCTCCTTCACCTCGGCCGCGACCCGGGCCATCGCCTCGTGGTCGGTGACGTCGGCGTGCCACCAGTCGGCCTCCGTGTGGAGCCGGCCCGCGACCTCCTTGAGCTGCTCCGGCTCCAGGCCGACGAGCGCGATCCTCGCGCCGCGTGCGGAGAGCTTGCGGGCGAGGAGCTCCCCGACGCCTCGGGCTCCTCCGGTGACGACCGCGACCTGTCCTTCCAGGCTCACCCTGCTCATGCCTGCTCCTTCTCCTTCTCGCCGGACTTCGCGCCCAGGTACGTGAGGGTCAGTTCGCGGATCTGCGCGGTGACGGCCTCGGGGGCCTCCACCGGCGTCATGTGGCCCATGCCGGCCAGCTGGACGAGGCCCGTGCAGTGCGGCAGCGCGTCCGCCATCGCACGGGAGTGGACGGCCGGGGTGAGCCGGTCGGCGGTGCCGACGAGCACGGCCACCGGCAGCCGCAGCGCCCGCAGTCCGGCTTCGAGGTCGATCCCGGCCAGGACCTGTGACCAGCCGTACCGGGCGCCGCGCGGGCAGGCGTGCACGATCCGGGCGCAGGTCTCGACCCGGTCCGGCGCCGAGCCGGGTCCCATGGTCGCGTACCTGAGGACCTTCTTCGAGACGGCGTTGACCGGGCCGAGCGGCGCCTTCGCGCCGAGGACGGCCCTGGTCAGCCGGCTGCGCAGACCGCCGGGCCGCAGCGGTACGACAGTGGCCTCGGCCGTCAGCCGCGAGGACCCGGTGGAGCAGAGCAGGACGGCGGCGGCGTGCTGCCGGAAGCCGGGGCGCTCGGCGGCGGCCATGATGGTCATGCCGCCCATGGAGTGGCCGGCCAGGACGGCCCGCTCACCGGGGCCGAGGGTGGCGGCGAGCACCGCCTCCAGGTCGTCGGCGAGCGCGGTCGTCGAGTAGCCCGCGCCGCCGTCGGGGGCGGGGGCCGGGGTCCGGCCGTGGCCGCGCTGGTCGTAGGCGATGACCCGGTGGTCGGCGGCGAGGGCCCGGATCTGCTCGGCCCAGAAGGTGATCGAGCAGGTCCAGCCGTGGGCGAGGACGACGGCGGGCGCGTCCTCGGGGCCGTACACCTCGACGTGGATCGGGGCGCCGTCGGCGGAGAGGGCGGTGAGTTCGCGGGGCGTGGGCAGCGAGGTCAGGTGCCGGTTCACTGGGCGGCCTCCTTCTTGCGGGAGGCGGTGCGCGTCCCGGTCGCCGGGACCGGGCCGGTCGCGCGGATCACCTCGTACTCGGAGAGGTCGACCTGCCGGGTCTCCCGCCGGAACTCGCCGGTCGTGCCCGGCCACAGCGTGGTGTTGCGGCCGTTGGCGTCGAGGTACCAGCTCTCGCAGCCGCCCGCCTTCCAGACGGTCCGCTCCATCCGGGCCTGCACCTTGCGGTTCCAGGCACCGACGGCCGAGGGCCGGACGGCGAGGGCGGCGCGCCCGCCGAGCACGTCGAGCTGGCGCAGGTAGTCGGCCATGTAGTTCAGCTGGGACTCGATCATGAGGATCATGGAGGAGTTCCCGAGGCCCGTGTTGGGGCCGATGACCGTCATGAAGTTGGGGAAGCCGGCGGCGGTGGCGCCGCGCAGCGCCTCCATGCCGCCCTTCCAGGTCTCGGCGAGGGTCCTGCCCTCGGCGCCGACGACCCGTTCGGCGATCGGCATGTCGGTGACGTGGAAGCCGGTGCCGAAGACGATCGCGTCGACCTCGGTCTCGGTGCCGTCGGCGGCGATCAGGGTCGAGCCGCGGACCTCGCGGAGTCCGGAGGCGACCACGTCGACGTTGGGCTGCGCGACGGCCGGGTAGTACGTGCTGGAGAGCAGGATGCGCTTGCAGCCGATGCGGTACGAGGGCGTCAGCTTGGCGCGGAGCACCGGGTCCTTGATGGACTTGGAGATGTTGGCCTTGGCGAGCTTCTCGACGAGCCCGAGTTCGTTCGGGTGCTTGGTGAAGGCGCCGACCTGGAGTTCGCGGATGCCCCAGAGCAGGCCGCGGCGCAGGGTGCCGGTGGCGGGCACGGCGCGGTGGAGCCAGCGCTCGGGGCCGGTGATCGCCCGGTCCATGCGGCGCATGACCCACGGGGGCGTGCGCTGGAAGAGCGTCAGCCGGCCGACCCGGGGCTGGATCGCGGGCACGATCTGGATGGCGGAGGCGCCGGTGCCGATCATGGCGACGCGCTTGCCGGTGAGGTCGTAGTCGTGGTCCCAGCGGGCGGAGTGGAAGACCTTGCCGGGGAAGTCGGCGAGCCCCGGGATGTCCGGGATCTTGGGGTCGGAGAGCGGCCCGGTGGCGGAGACGACGACCTCGGCGCTGAAGCTGCCCCGGCTGGTCTCGATCTCCCAGCGGAGCGTCTCGGTGTCCCACTCCATCCGCCGCACCTCGTGGCCGAGGCGCAGGTGGGGGCGGATCCCGAAGGTGTCCGTGACATGCTCCAGGTACGCGCGGATGTGGCGCTGTCCGGAGAAGGTCCGCGGCCAGTCGGGGTTGGGCGCGAAGGAGAAGGAGTAGAGGTGGGAGGGGACGTCGCAGGCACAGCCGGGGTAGCTGTTGTCCCGCCATGTTCCGCCCACGGAGTCGGCCCGCTCCAGGACCACGAAGTCGGTGATCCCCTCGCGGCGCAGCCGGACCGCGGCGCCGAGGCCACCGAATCCCGATCCGATCACCGCCACCCGTACGTGCTCGTGCTTCGCCATGCCGCCTCCCGTGCGCCCGGCCAATCCCGCCAGCAATCACTGGCACAGTCGGGACTGTAGAGCAGCTCCATACCGAGCGGTAGGGGTACGACGAGGGAAAGTTACCGGCGGTACAACATAGGCTGGCGGGCGTGGCAGAAGGATCAGGCGAAGCATCGGAACCCACCGCGGGCGCCCGCGAGGACGCGCACGCGGGCCTGCGCGCGGGCGCGCGCGAGGCCGGACGCGCGGGCGCGCACGAGGCCCCGCGGACCGGCCCGAACGAGACCGCCCCGCACCCCGGCGTCCGCGAGTACCGCATGGAGGAGCTGGCGTCCGCCGCCGGCATCACCGTGCGCACCCTGCGCTTCTACCGCGAGCGCGGCCTGATCCCCCCGCCCCGCCGCGAGGGCCGGATCGCCTGGTACGACGAGCAGCACCTGGCCCGGCTGCGCACCATCGCCGCCCTCCTGGAGCGCGGCCACACCCTCAACGGCATCGCCGACCTCACCACCGCCTTCGAGAGCGGCCGCAACGTCCGCGAGGTCCTCGCCATCGACGTCCCCAGCGAGGAGGAGCCGGTCCGGCTGACCCCCGGGGAGCTGGCCGACCACTTCGCCGGCGAGGTCACCCCCGAGAACCTCGCCGCCGCCCTCGACCTGGGCTACCTCGCCACCGACGGCGAGGAGATCGTCCACATCAGCCGCCGCCTGCTCGACGTCTCCGCCGCCCTCGTCCGCGAGGGCGTCCCGCTCGCCGAGGTGCTCACGGCGGGCGCCCGCGTCCGCGAACACGCCGACGCCCTCGCGGAGCTCTTCACCGACCTGCTGCGCACCCACGCCGCCGAGGACGACCTGTGGCGGCTGCGCCCGCTCGCGAAGAGCGTGGTGGAGGCGGAACTGTCGATGGCCCTGGACCGGCGCCTGCGCACGGCGGGCACGCCGGAGGGCGACGGACCGGCCCGCTGACCGCGCGGCGCCGAAGGGGTCACATCTCGTAGACGGCGGTCACGGGCGCGTGGTCGCTCCACCGCTCGGCGTGGGTGGCGGCCCGCTCGACGTAGGCCTTCACGGCCTTGGCGGCGAGACCGGGGGTGGCCAGCTGGTAGTCGATGCGCCAGCCGCTGTCGTTGTCGAAGGCGCGACCCCGGTAGGACCACCAGGAGTAGGGCCCCTCCTGCTCGGGGTGGAGGGCCCGCACGACGTCGACGTAGCCGCCGTCCTCCTCCTCCAGGACCCGGGACAGCCACTCCCGCTCCTCGGGCAGGAAGCCGGCGTTCTTCTTGTTGGCCTTCCAGTTCTTGAGGTCGGCCTCGCGGTGGGCGATGTTCCAGTCGCCGCAGACGACGACCTCGCGCCCGTCGGCGGCGGCCCGGGTCCTGAGCTCCTTCAGGTACGGCAGGAACTCGCCCATGAACCGGTACTTCTCGTCCTGGCGCTCGGTGCCGACCTCACCGGAGGGCAGGTAGAGGCTGGCGACGGTGACGCCGGGCAGGTCGGCCTCGACGTACCGGCCGCTGCCGTCGAACTCTCCCGACCCGAAGCCGACGCGCACCTGGTCGGGCTCGCGGCGCGTGTAGAGGGAGACCCCGGCGCGGCCCTTGGCGGCGGCGGGCGCGTGGACGGTGAACCAGCCCTCGGGCGCCCGCACCTCCTCGGGCAGCTGCGCCTCCTCGGCGCGCACCTCCTGGAGGCAGACGGCATCGGCGGAGGTCCCGCCCAGCCACTCGACGAAGCCCTTCTTGGCGGCGGCGCGGAGCCCGTTGACATTCACGCTGGTGACAGTGAGCATCCCGGGAGAATACCGACACGAAGACCCCCGCCCACGAGTCGCATAGATGTACGATACTTCGCATGAACATCCAGCCCACCCCCTATGACCACCCCGACGCCGTGAATCTCAACGACGCCGTGCAGGCGGAGTACGCCGTCCGCTACGACGACGAGGGCGATGTCACACCGCTGGACGCCGGAATGTTCGTCCCTCCCCACGGCCTCTACCTCCTCGCCTACGACCCCGAGGGCAACCCGCTGGCCACCGGCGGCTGGCGCACCCAGGACGAGAACGAGCAGGGCTACGCGGACGGCGACGCCGAACTCAAGCGCATGTACGTGATCCCCGAGGCCCGCGGCCTGGGCCTGGCCCGCCGCATCCTGAGCGCCCTGGAATCCGACGCCCGCTCGGCCGGCCGCACCCGCATGGTCCTGGAGACCGGCACCGCCCAGCCCGAGGCGATAGCCCTCTACACCTCCAGCGGCTACGCGCCCTGCGCCAAGTTCGGCCACTACCGCGACCACCCGGCCAGCCGCTGCTTCGCGAAGCCGCTGATCTGACCTCCGCGGGAGACGACGGACGACGGGGCTCCCGAGAAGGGGGCCCCTCTCTCCGTCCGCTTTCCTTCCGCTTTCCGTCCGGGAAAGCGGAAATCCCGCCCGATCTTTCGATCGGACGGGATTCCCGTTGTCTGTGGACCTGTGGGGATTTGAACCCCAGACCCCCTCGATGCGAACGAGGTGCGCTACCAGACTGCGCCACAGGCCCTTGCGACGTGTGAAACATTAGCATCCCGACGGGCCCAGACAAAAATCCGTTCCCTCGCAGGTCAGCCGGGGGCCGTCGTGCGCCCCCGGCCGGGGTCATTCGTTGGCCGCCCGGGGGCGGTCGTCGTCCGCGTACTGGTCGAAGAGCGGGGTGCGGCCGTGGTCGCGGTCGCGGTCGCGGCGGGGCGGGTTGGCGCGCTGACGGGGGGCCGGGGACGGGGCGGGGGCCGGGTCGGCCGCCGTGGAGGAGCGGGCCGCGCTCCAGGTCTCCGGGTCCGTGATGTCGATGCCGCTCGTGGCGCGCGGGGCGACCGGCGCGGTGACGTACGTTGGGAGCGGCACCGGGACCGGGTCCCAGCTGTCGCCGCGGGCCGGGCCCCGGTCGCGCTGCTGGTCGACCCACTCCGCGTGGTCGGTCTGCTCGACCAGGGCGCGCCGGTCCGCCTCCTGCGGGGAGGGGGCCGAAGAGGCCTCGGGCGACAGTTCGGGCGTGGGGGCCGGGCGCCGGCTCTCGCGGAGCCGGGCCGCCGCCGCCTCGGCGCGCCGGCGGTCCATCACGTACACGAAGCGGCGGCGTTCCTGGGTCCGCAGGTGGACGATGTACGCGCTGAGGAGCAGCGCGGGGACGGCGGGCACCCAGAGGAAGGCGATGCCGCCGACGGCCGCGACGACCGCGCCGAGGGTGAAGCCCGCGAAGAGGAGCGTCGTGGTGCGCCGGCGCCGGGCGAGGACCTTGCCGCGCCGGGCGCGCTCGGCGGCGGCGCCGGTGGCGGGGCGGGCCGGGGCGGGCGCGGGTTCCTGTTCGGGCTCCGGGAGTTCCATGCGCGCCTCGGTCCTGGCCGCGGGCGCGGAGAAGGCCCGGACGTCGACCGAGCTGACTTGCTCGGTTTCCGCGTCCGGGTCCACGTCGGGTGTCGGGCCGTCCACCGTACGGTCCCGCTGCTTGAGCTCCTTGGCGTACCGGCGCTCCATGCCCGCCCGTCCGGAAAGCAGCCGGATGGCGGTGCTGAAGCGTTCCGTAGGACGGGCTTCGTTCAGCTCGTCCTGCCTGCGGAGCCACATCGGCACCAAGTAGGCGGCCCAGGCCCCGACGATGACTGCGTAGATGAGGCCGCTGCTGCTCACGCCTCACACGGTAGAGGGGTTCCGTTACGGGCATCGGCCAATTGGCCCGGTGTGTCGCACGATCTGGCTGATATCACTGAACTTTTTTGTGATTGTTCAGATCGATTGACTGTCAACTACCGATTAAATTCGAACACTTATTTCATTCTCGCCTGACGCCAGCGACGCAGAAGCCCTTCCGGGACCTCCTCGACGGTCAGCGCGAAGACCAGATGATCCCGCCACGCGCCGTCGATGTGGAGGTAGCGGGGCCGCAACCCCTCCTCGCGGAAGCCCAGTTTCTCCACGACCCGGCGCGAAGGCCCGTTCTCCGGGCGGATACAGACCTCCATCCGGTGCAGCCCGACCGCGCGGAAGCAGTGGTCGACGGCGAGCGCGACGGCCGTCGGCATCACCCCGCGCCCGGCCACCTCGCTGTCGACCCAGTAGCCCACGTGCCCCGAGCACATCGAACCCCAGGTGATGCCGGCCACCGTCAACTGGCCGACGAGCCGGCCCCGGTACTCGATGACGAAGGGCAGCATCCGGCCCGCGTTCGCCTCCGCGCGCAGATGGCGGACCATCTGGCGGTACGTCGGCCGCTGGGCCACCGGCCCGCCCGGGGGCGGCGGCGGAACCGTCGCCTCCCAGGGCCGCAGCCACTCGCGGTTGCGCCGGTTCACCTCGCGCCAGGCCGCGTGGTCACGCAGCTTGATCGGGCGGAGCACCACCTCGCCGTCGACGAGGACCACCGGCCAGGACGGGATCACGACGGTCTCGGGTGGTCGCCGCCGCGGATCTGGTCGACGGCGTGCCGCAGGAGCGGCTCCAGGACGGCCAGCCCGTCCCGTACCCCGCCGGGCGATCCCGGCAGGTTCACGATCAGCGTGCAGCCCGCGACGCCCGCGAGGCCCCGCGAGAGCGCCGCCGTCGGCACCTTCTCCCGGCCGTACGCCCGGATCGCCTCCGGGATGCCCGGGATCTCCCGCTCCAGGACCCGGCGGGTCGCCTCGGGCGTCTCGTCGGTGGGCGAGATGCCCGTGCCTCCGGTGGTCACGACGGCGTCGTACCCGGCGGCGACCGCCGCCCGCAGCGCCGCCTCGACCGGCGCCCCGTCCGGCACGACCTGCGGGCCGTCCACGGCGAAGCCCGTCCGGGCCAGGCCCTCGACGATCAGCGGACCGCCCTTGTCCTCGTAGACCCCGGCGGCCGCCCGGTTGGAGGCGGTGACGACGAGCGCGGCGTAGGGGGCGAGGAGCGCGCCGCCGACGCCCGCGTCGAGCACCGCCGGAGGGTGCTCCTCCCGCGCGGGGCCCTTGTGGCCGTCGCCGTCGTGGCCAGGGCCCTCGTGGCCGTGCGCTCCGGACACCCGGCCGCCGCGGCTCACGACCCGCTCCGCGTCCAGTGGCCCGACTTTCCGCCCGTCTTCTCCTCCACCCGTACGTCGGAGATGACCGCGCCCTTGTCGACCGCCTTCACCATGTCGACCACCGTGAGGGCCGCCACCGAGACCGCCGTCAGGGCCTCCATCTCGACGCCCGTGCGGTCCGTCGTCCTCACCGTCGCCAGGATCTCGACCGCCTCGTCCGTGACCGCCAGGTCCAGCGTCACGCCGGACACGGCGAGCGGATGGCAGAGCGGGATGAGCTCCGGGGTCTTCTTGGCGCCCATGATCCCGGCGATCCGGGCGGTGGCGAGCGCGTCGCCCTTCGGGACGCCCTCGCCGCGCAGCAGCTCGATCACGCGCGGCGAGACGAGGACCCGCCCGCTGGCGCGCGCCGTACGGGACGTGACGTCCTTCGCCGATACGTCGACCATGCGGGCCGCGCCCGCCTCGTCGATGTGGGTGAGACCTTGCTGCGTGCTCATCGCCGTGACACTCCCGGTCGCTGTGTGGGACGACACCGTACCCCCACCCTCGCCCCCTCAGCCGAGGAGGACCACTTCCAGCTCGGCGCCCGGCTCCACGCTCTCCGTCTCCTCGGGCACCACGAGCAGGCAGTCCGCGTGCGCGAGGGCCGCGATCAGGTGGGAGCCCGCACCGCCCACCGGGGTGACGGTGCCCGCCTCCGGGTCGTACGTCCCCCGGAGGAACTGCCTCCGCCCGGCGGGTGAGGAGAGCGTCCTGCCGCCGGCCAGCTCCGCCCGCACCCGGGGCCGGTGCAGCTCCTCGACGCCCATGAGGGCCCGGATCGCGGGCCGGACGAACAGCTCGAAGGAGACGTACGAGGAGACCGGGTTGCCCGGCAGCGCGAGCAGCGGGATCTGCTCGGCGCCGATCGCGCCGAAGCCCTGCGGCTTGCCCGGCTGCATGGCCAGCTTGCGGAAGTCGACCTGCCCGTCGGCGCTCAGCGCCTCCTTGACGACGTCGTACGCGCCGACGCTCACCCCGCCGGTGGTCACGATCAGATCGGCCCGGATGAGCTGGTCCTCGATGGTGGCGCGCAGCGACTCCGCGTCGTCGGCGACCGCGCCCACCCGGTACGCGAGGGCGCCCGCGTCCCGCGCGGCCGCGGCGAGCGCGAAGCTGTTGGAGTCGTGGATCTGGCCCTCGCCGAGCGGCTCGCCGGGCTGGACCAGCTCGCTGCCGGTGGACATCACGACCACCCGGGGGCGCGGCCGCACCCGCACGGTGCCGCGCCCGATCGCGGCGAGGAGCCCGATCTGCGGCGGCCCGAGGACCGTGCCGGCCGCGAGGGCCAGCTCCCCGGCCCGTACGTCGCTGCCCCGCGTGCGGACATGGGCGCCGGCCTCGGCGGAGCGGTGCACCCGGACCTCGCCGGCCGCGCCCTCGGGGGCGGAGCTCGCGGCGGTCATGCCGGTGGCCGCGCCCCCGCCCGTACCGCCGTCGGTCCATTCGACGGGGACGACGGCCTCGGCGCCGGGCGGCAGAGGGGCGCCGGTCATGATCCGGGCGGCCTGGCCGGGCCCGACCTCGGGCAGGCCGCCGGCGCCCGCGGCGACGTCGCCGACGACGGTGAGGACGGCCGGGAACTCCTCGGTGGCTCCGGCGACATCGGCGACCCGGACCGCGTACCCGTCCATGGAGCTGTTGTCGAAGGGGGGCAGCGCGACCGGCACCGTCACGTCCTCGACGAGGACGCAACCCTGCGCGTCGAGGAGTTGCAGCTCGATGGGTTCGAGCGGGCCGACCGTCGCGAGGATGTCGGCGAGGTGCTCGTCCACCGACCACAGGCCGCGCGCGGGCCCCGCGCAGGGGTCGGCCGCGCCCTGGGGGTCGCTCCGCTCGTCGCCGTGGACGTCGTGGTCGTGGCCGTGGTCGCCGGGGGACGGCGACGGTGCCGGGCTGCTGCTCAAGGTGCTACATCTCCTCGCTGACGTATCTCCGGAGCCAGGCCCGGAAGTCCGGTCCCAGATCTTCACGTTCGCACGCGAGTCTGACAATGGCACGCAGATAGTCCCCGCGGTCACCGGTGTCATAGCGGCGCCCCTTGAACACGACGCCGTGCACCGGGCCGCCGATCTTCTCGTCCGAGGCGAGCTTCTGCAGCGCGTCGGTCAGCTGGATCTCCCCGCCGCGGCCCGGCTCGGTCTCCCGCAGCATCCCGAAGACGGCCGGATCCAGCACGTAACGGCCGATGATCGCGTAGTTGCTGGGCGCCTCGCCGACGTCCGGCTTCTCGACCAGGTCCGTCACCTTCACGACGTCCGCGTCGACGGTCGCCTCGACCGCCGCGCAGCCGTACTGATGGATCTGCGAGGGCTCGACCTCCATGAGGGCGATCACGCTGCCGCCCTCCCGCTCCTGGATCTCCACCATCCGCGAGAGCAGCGGGTCGCGCGGGTCGATCAGGTCGTCGCCGAGGAGCACCGCGAAGGGCTGGTCGCCGACGTGCGGGGCGGCGCAGAGCACGGCGTGGCCGAGGCCGCGCGGGGCCCCCTGGCGCACGTAGTGCATGGTGGCGAGGTCGTTGGACTCCTGGACCTTGGAGAGACGTTCGCCGTCGCCCTTCCGGCTCAGGGCCTCCTCCAGCTCGTAGTTCCGGTCGAAGTGGTCCTCCAGGGGACGCTTGTTCCGGCCGGTGATCATCAGGACGTCGGAGAGACCGGCCGCGACGGCCTCCTCGACGACGTACTGGATGGCCGGCTTGTCGACGACCGGCAGCATCTCCTTCGGCGTCGCCTTGGTCGCCGGGAGGAAGCGGGTGCCGAGGCCGGCGGCCGGGATGACAGCCTTGCTGATCCGGCCGAGCCTGGGGAGCGACTGATTCATGCGGTGCACCTTAGTCGTTCGGAATGAGAGGAAGATGTGGCTTCGGTTAACTTCCTTCACATAAAGACAGTTACGTGAGTTTCGTCGATGGACAGGGGCCCGTCATGACACCGGAGATGTCCGAAAAGACCGTGCTGCGCGGCCGACTTCTCGCCGATCGTGCCGCGTTGAGCGCCGAATCCCTGGCGCTCACGGCCGATTCCCTCGCCCGCCGGGGACTGGAACTGGCCGAACTCGCCGGGGCGTCCACCGTCGCCGCCTATGTGTCCGTGGGGCGCGAGCCGGGCACGCGCGCGTTGCTCGACGCGCTCCGCGCGCGCGGGGTACGGGTCCTGCTCCCCGTCCTGCTCCCCGACAACGACCTGGACTGGGCCGCGTACGAGGGGCGGGAGGCGCTGGCGAAGGCCGGCCGCGGGCTGCTGGAGCCGACCGGGCCC
Source organism: Streptomyces sp. NPDC002057 (assembly GCF_040296665.1). Lineage (NCBI taxonomy): Bacteria > Bacillati > Actinomycetota > Actinomycetes > Kitasatosporales > Streptomycetaceae > Streptomyces > Streptomyces sp. NPDC002057. The sequence goes on along the minus strand of NZ_JBEOXR010000005.1, from coordinate 160,987 downwards.
CGGCTCGGCCCCGACGCCGTCTGCGCCGCCGACACCGTCCTGCTCCCGGGCCTCGCCGTCGACGGGCGCGGGATGCGGCTCGGGCGGGGCGGCGGCTCGTACGACCGGGTGCTCGCCCGGCTCACGCGCGCGGGCGCCGATCCGGCCCTGGTGGTGCTCCTGTACGCGGACGAGGTGGTCGCCCGGGTCCCGGAGGAACCGCACGACCACCCCGTGCACGCGGTGGTGACCCCGGAGGGAGTCACCCGCTTCCGGCCCTGAGCCCCGCCCGGCCCCCGGTCAGGGCCTGAGCTTCAGCGTGTCCTTCGTCGCCGCGTCCACGGCCGCCCTGCCGTACGCCCAGTCGAAGAGCTCGCCCTTCGCCCACGCGTCCGTCTGGTCGGTGTAGTGGGAGTTGAAGGCGTGCCCGGAGGCGCCGGTCAGGTTGATCCAGCGGGACTTGTCCCAGTCGCCGACGTTGACGACCATCCGCATCGACGGCACCCAGATCACCTCGTAGCCGCCGGCCGCGTTCCAGCCGGTGGCGTCGACGGCCGCCTCGCCGCCGCCCAGGTTCCACGGGCCCCGGTTGAGGAGCTGCTGCACGACGCCGGGTCCGGCGGTGCCGAGGGTCTGGTTCTTGAGGGTCAGCTGGTGGAGCCGGCCCCAGCTCCAGCTGGAGACGTCCTTGCCGAGCTTGGCGGTCAGCTCCCAGCGCGCGTCCTTCATGGCGCGGGCGAGCAGCTGGTCACGGGTCTCGGTGGCCTGGTCGGTGCGGTTGCCCGGGGTGACCCACCACTCGCTCTTCTCCTGCTTGAGGAGCGGGCGGACCACCTCGTACCAGCGGTCGCCGCCGTCCGGCTGCGCCGAGTCGGCGTCGCGCTGGCCGCATTCCCGTACGAGCTTGTTCTGCTCGTCGACCGGGCCGGTGGCGTCGGCCGGGCGGACGTTGATGCAGTCGCCCTCGGCGCGCAGCTCCTTGGGGAGCTTGTTGCCGAAGGAGAGCTTGAGGACGTTGCGCCAGACCGCGTTGAAGTAGGCGGCGGCGGCCGAGTCGGGCTCCTGGGTGTAGTCCCAGCCCTCCAGCAGCTTCTGCGCCTCGCGGACGGACGGGTCCGAGATGTCGATCTTCAGCAGGAGCGGGTTCAGCAGGGTCGCGATCTCGCTGCGGTTGTCCGTCTGCATGGTCCGCATGTCGTCCGGCGAGATCTTTCCGCCGTCCTTGGTCTTCGACTCGATCAGGTCGTTGATCCGCTGGCTGCGCGAGCCGTAGCCCCAGTCCTTGGTGAGCAGGTCGGGGTAGGTCCTGGAGTCGATCACGGCCTGGTTGGCGGTGACGATGTAGCCGCGCTTCGGGTTGTACTCGTACGGCAGCTGCTCGAAGGGGACGTACCCCTTCCACCGGTACTTCGCGTCCCAGCCGGGCGCCGGAAGCGTGCCGTCACCGGTGGCGCGCCGCGGGATCTTGCCCGGGGACTGGTAGCCGATGTTGCCCTCGGTGTCGGCGTAGATCAGGTTCTGCGAGGGGACCTCGAAGTCCTTGGCGGCGGCCCGGAACTCCTCGAAGTCCTGGGCGCGGTCGAGGGCGAAGATCGCGTCCATCGACCTGCCGGGCTGGAGCGCGGTCCACTGGAGGGAGACGCCGTAGCCGGTGCCGCGGTCGGGGGCCGCGTTGCCGACGGGGGCCTTCTGGCCGACCTTCTCCAGTTCGGAGGAGCGGTCGGAGACGAGCGGGCCGTGACCGGTGGAGCGGACGGTGATCTTCCGGTCGCTGCCGCCGGCGACCTTGATGGTCTCCTCGCGGGTGATGAAGGGCTCGACCTTGCCGTCGACGAGGTAGCCGTCCGGGCCGATGCGCTCCAGGTAGAGGTCGGTGACGTCGGCGCCGAGGTTGGTGAGACCCCAGGCAATCTTGTCGTTGTGTCCGATGATCACACCGGGCATGCCGGAGAAGGTGTAGCCCGACACGTCGTAACGGCAGGTCGCCGAGACCGAGCGGCAGTGCAGGCCCATCTGGTACCAGAGGGACGGCAGCTGGGGCGCGAGGTGCGGGTCGTTGGCGAGCAGCGGCTTGCCGGAGGTCGTGTACTGCCCGGAGACGACCCAGGAGTTCGAGCCGATGCCGTTGCCGTTGGGGCCGAGGAGGGCGGGGATGCCGTCCAGGACCTCGGAGAGCGCGCCGAGCTGGGACTGCGTACCGAGGTCGTCGGAGGAACCGGAGCCGGGAACGCTGCCCTCGGTCTCACCGGTGGTCAGGTCGTCGTCCTCGCCGGCCCTGGCCTTCGGGTCGAACTTCCCGGTGGACTCGTCGACCGCGCCCTGACCGACGATCGGCTGGTGGAGCGCGTACGGGTACTCCGGGTACAGCTGCTTGATCTGGCTCGCGCTCATCCGGCTCGTCATCAGCGAGCGGTCGATCTCGTCCTGCATGTTGCCGCGCAGGTCCCAGGCCATCGCCTTGAGCCAGGCCACCGAGTCGACCGGCGTCCACGGCTCGATCGCGTAGTCGTTGGTGAAGCCCAGGGCCGCGTACTCGACGGAGATGTCGGCGGGGTCCCGGTCCTTCAGGTAGGCGTTGACGCCCTCGGCGTACGCCTGGAGGTACTTCTTCGTCTCCGCCGAGAGGACCTTGTCGTACTCCTCCTGCGCGACCCGGCGCCAGCCGAGCGTGCGCAGGAACGAGTCGGTCTCGACCTGGCTCTCGCCGAACATCTCGGAGAGCCGGCCCGCGGTCACGTGCCGCCGGACGTCCATCTCGTAGAAGCGGTCCTGCGCCTGGACGTAGCCCTGGGCGCGGAAGAGGTCCGACTCGTTGTCCGCGTAGATCTGCGGGACGCCGTTCGCGTCGCGCTTCACCTCGACCTCGCCGGACAGCTTGTCGAGCCGGATCTCGCCCGTGGTCTGCGGGAACGAGGCCCGGACGGTGCTCACACCCCAGTACCCGCCGTATCCGACGCCCGCGACCAGGGCGAGGACCAGGACGAGGAGGATCAGGCGGGCGCGCCGCCCTTTCTTCTTGGCGGGAGGCGCGGTCGTGTTGGAGGGCATCGCTGTCCTTCGAGGGGCAGGGTGGTCCTGGAGTACGGGAGCAACCTTAGGCGCAGCGTCCGGACGGCCCGGACGCGGTGTCAGGAAGAGAACCGTACTGGTGAGCGGGAAGACGAGGAGAAGGCGTCAAGAAAACGTTAAAGATTAGGTAAGGTAACGAAGTGTCGGCCGCTGGAGGAACGATCCAGCTGCATGTGAGGGGAAGGAACGGCCACTGACTGTCCACGAGCTCAACGAACTCCTGCTCATCAGCTCCCTCGTGCTGCTGATCGCGGTCGCGGCCGTACGGATCTCGTCCCGGAGCGGGCTCCCCAGCCTGCTGCTCTACCTCGGCATCGGCATCGCCATCGGCCAGGACGGCATCGGCAACGTCGCCTTCGACAACGCCGAACTCACGCAGGTCATCGGCTACGCCGCCCTCGTCGTGATCCTCGCCGAGGGTGGCCTCGGCACGAAGTGGAAGGAGATCAAGCCGGCACTTCCCGCCGCGGTCGTCCTCTCCACGGTCGGCGTCGCGGTGAGCGTGGGCATCACGGCCGCCGCCGCGCACTACCTCGTCGGTCTCGACTGGCGACAGGCCCTGATCATCGGCGCCGTCGTCTCCTCCACCGACGCCGCCGCGGTCTTCTCCGTCCTGCGCAAGGTGCCCCTGCCCTCACGGGTCACCGGTGTCCTGGAGGCCGAGTCCGGCTTCAACGACGCCCCCGTCGTGATCCTCGTCGTCGCCTTCTCCACCGCGGGACCGGTCGACCACTGGTACGTCCTCGTCGGGGAGATCGCCCTCGAACTCGCCATCGGCGCGGCCATCGGCCTCGCGGTCGGCTTCCTCGGCGCCTACGGGCTCCGCCACGTCGCCCTGCCCGCCTCCGGCCTCTACCCGATCGCCGTCATGGCCATCGCCGTCGTCGCGTACGCCGCCGGCGCCATGGCCCACGGCTCCGGCTTCCTCGCCGTCTATCTGACCTCGATGGTCCTCGGCAACGCCAAGCTGCCCCACGCGCCCGCGAACCGCGGCTTCGCCGAGGGGCTCGGCTGGATCGCCCAGATCGGCATGTTCGTCCTGCTCGGCCTGCTCGTCACCCCGCACGAGCTCGGCCACGACTTCTGGCCCGCCGTCGTCATCGGACTGGTCCTGACGGTGGTCGCCCGGCCCATGGAGGTCCTGGTCAGCCTGGCGCCGTTCCGCATCCCCTGGCAGGAGCAGGCCCTCATGTCCTGGGCCGGCCTGCGCGGAGCCGTCCCCATCATCCTCGCCACCATCCCCATGGTGGCGAAGATCGAGGGCAGCGAACGGATCTTCAACATCGTCTTCGTCCTCGTCGTCGTCTACACCCTCATCCAGGGCCCGACCCTGCCCTGGCTGGCGAAGGCCCTGAAGCTCGGCGACTCCGGCGAGGCCGCCGACCTCGGCGTCGAGTCCGCGCCCCTGGAGCGGCTGCGCGGACACCTGCTCTCCGTCGCCATCCCCGAGCACTCCCGGATGCACGGCGTCGAGGTGGCCGAACTGCGCCTCCCGGCCGGAGCGGCGGTCACCCTCGTCGTACGGGAGGAGCGGAGCTTCGTACCGGGGCCCGCGACGGTCCTGCGGCGCGGCGACGAACTCCTCGTGGTCGCCACCGACCCGGTACGGGACGCCACCGAGCGGCGCCTGCGCGCGGTCGGCCAGGGGGGCAAGCTCGCCGGCTGGCTGGGCACGGGGGGCGCCACCGCGGCCTCCACCCCCACCGGCACGGCCCTGCGCTTCCACCGCTCAGGTGAGCGGCACCAATGATCATCCGATTAATCTGAGGCATTAATTACAGGGAGGAGCATTTTCCCAGGCGGGAAGCGGCTCCTCCCTGTACCATGAAGGCACACCTGATCGAACCAACTCTGCCTGACGCAGAGCTGGCGCGACCGTATGGCGGCCGTGGCGCCCCTCCGCAGTGGGGCCGGCCCGGTATCTACCGCAGTGACGCGCATGAGGACAGCTCTCGGCGACACCCGCACCACACATGCCGGGGACGCGCTACCAGGCGGCAGAAAGGCCAGGACCGTGGCGTCCACGGTCATCTCGGACAAGCGGCCCGGCTACGGCCGGCTGCTGCGCACACCCGGTGCGCTGTCCTTCCTTCTCCCCGGCTTCGCCGCCCGGCAGCCCTTCGCGATGCTGACCATCGGCATCGTCCTGCTCGTCCAGCACACCACCGGCTCCTTCGGCAGCGCCGGCGCGGTCGCCGCCGTCACCGGCGTCTCGATGGCGCTCTTCGCGCCGCAGAGCGGCAAGCTCGCCGACCGCTTCGGCCAGCGGGCCGTCCTGATCCCCGGCGTCCTCGTCCACACCGCCTCCGTCTCCCTGCTCGTGGTGCTCGCCCTCAGCGACGCCCCGCTCTGGGCCCTGTTCCTGGCCGCCGTGCCCGCCGGCGCCTCCGTGCCCCAGGTCGGACCGATGGTCCGGGCCCGCTGGGCCGCCAAGCTGGACGGCACCCCGCTGATGCCGACGGCCGCGGCCTTCGAGTCCGTGACGGACGAGTTCACCTTCGTCGTCGGACCCGTCCTCGCCACCGCCCTGTGCACCGGCGTCCACCCGGCCGCCGGACTGATCGCCGAGGCCGCCCTCACCCTCTTCGGCGGACTCTTCTTCGCCGCCCAGCGCGCCACCCAGCCCGCCTTCGGCGCCTCCTCGGCCACCGCCGGCGAGCCCCACCGCTCGGCGCTCTCCATCCCCGGCGTCCGTGTCCTCGTCGTCGCCTTCCTCGGCATCGGCTCCGTCTTCGGCGGCATGCAGGTCTCCCTCACCGCCTTCACCGAGGAGATCGGCAACCCCGGCGCCAACGGTCTCCTGTACGGCGTCTTCGCCGCCGGCAACATGCTCGCGGGCATCGCCATGGGCGCCGTCGCCTGGAAGACCGGCCCCCGCCGCCGCCTGATCCTCGGCTACGCCGGCCTCACCGTCGCCGCGTCCCTGCTGTGGACCACCCACTCGGTGCTGCTCCTCGGCGCCCTGGGCCTGGTCGTGGGCCTCTGCATCGCCCCCGCCCTGATCACCGGCTACACCATCGTCGAGACCCTGATCCCGGCCTCCGCCCGCACCGAGGCCTTCACCTGGCTCACCGGCGCCGTCGCGCTCGGCCAGGCCGCGGCCGTCACGGTCGCCGGCCGCCTCGCCGACGCGCACGGCGCGAGCACCGGATTCCTGGTGCCGATGGTGGGCACGGCGCTCGCCCTGGTCACGCTCCTCGCCCTGCGCTCGCGCCTCAAGCCGCGCGAGACGAGCCGGGTCGCGGCGCGTGGTATCGGTCACCGCGTGCCGGTGGCGGTGGACTGATCCCGCGGAATACGTCAGTATGGATTGTCGTTAGCACTCGATGAGTGTGAGTGCCAGGAGGAAGACAAGTGCCGACCTACCAGTACCAGTGCACCGAGTGCGGCGAAGGCCTCGAGGCGGTGCAGAAGTTCACCGATGACGCGCTGACCGAGTGCCCCCAGTGCGAGGGCCGCCTGAAGAAGGTGTTCTCGGCCGTCGGCATCGTCTTCAAGGGATCCGGCTTCTACCGGAACGACAGCCGCGGCTCGTCGTCCAGCAGCTCGCCGGCCGCGTCGAAGTCCGCGACCCCGTCGACTCCGTCCACGTCGTCCTCGACGTCGGACGCGAAGCCGGCCGCGTCGACCTCTTCGTCGTCCGCCTCCGCCTCCTCGACGTCCTCGTCGAGCACCGGAAGCTCGGTCGCCTGAGCCCTGCCGCCTGACCCCGGACGACGTCCTCACGTCCGTTCCGCATGTTCCTCACCGAGGGGCCCCGTCGCGTGCGACGGGGCCCCTCGGCGTTCCCGGGGGTGGCTGGGGGGGGCGGGGGCGGCTTGGGGTCCGGGGGCAGCTTGGGGTCCGGGGCGGCTGAGGGTCCGGGGCGGCTGGGGGTCCGGGGCGGCTGGGGTTCGGGAGCGGTTTGGGGTTCGGGGGCGGTTTGGGGTTCGGCGCTTCCCCGGGCGCCCCGTCCGCCGCGCATAGGGTGACCGCCATGGCGACCCATGATGCGTACGCGGACATCGGCGTGATCGGCGGCTCCGGCTTCTACTCCTTCCTGGAGGACGTCACGGAGGTGTCCGTCGACACCCCGTACGGCACCCCCAGCGACTCCCTGTTCCTCGGCGGGATCGCCGGCCGGAAGGTCGCCTTCCTCCCCCGCCACGGCCGCGGCCACACCGTCCCGCCCCACCTCATCAACTACCGCGCCAACCTCTGGGCCCTGCGCTCCGTGGGCGTACGGCAGATCCTCGGCCCCTGCGCCGTCGGCGGGCTCGCCGAGGAGTACGGGCCGGGCACGCTCGTCGTCCCCGACCAGCTCGTCGACCGTACGAAGGCCCGGGCGCAGACCTACTTCGACGGGGAGCGGCGGGCCGACGGGAGCGTGCCCCGGGTCGTCCACGTGACCTTCGCGGACCCGTACTGCCCCGACGGGCGGCGGGTCGCGGTCAAGGCCGCCCGGGGACGGGGCTGGGACCCGGTGGACGGCGGCACGATGGTCGTGATCGAGGGGCCGCGCTTCTCGACCCGGGCCGAGTCCCGGTGGCACGCGGCGGCCGGCTGGTCGGTCGTCGGCATGACCGGGCACCCCGAGGCCGTCCTCGCCCGTGAGCTGGGCCTCTGCTACACCTCGCTGGCGCTCGTGACCGACCTGGACGCGGGCGCCGAGACCGGTGAGGGCGTCTCCCACACCGAGGTGCTGCGGGTGTTCGGCGAGAACGTGGAGCGGCTGCGGGAGGTGCTGTCCGACGCGGTCGGCGCCCTGCCGGCCACCCTGGACCGGGACTGCCTGTGCACCCATGCGCACGACGGCTGGGACCTGGGGATCGAGCTGCCGTAGCCGGGGCAAACCACCCTGAGGGGTGAGGGAGTTGTCCACAGACGGGAGTCGATCCCCAGGCCGGAGCGGGGAGATGGGGCGGCCGGGAGAGTGGGAGCCGGGTCCGAGCGGACCCACTTCCCGAACCGACCCGAACCGACCCGACCAGGACGGCATCCCGATGACGACACTCTTCTCCTCTTCTCCTCCCGCGCCTTCCCTTTCTCCCTCCCCCTCCCCCTCTCCCTCCCTCTCCTCCTCCCTCGCCACGTCTCCGTCTTCGTCCTTCGCCCGGTCGTCCGTTCCGGCGGCGTGCGTGGTGCCGGACTTCGAGCCGCTGCGGGTACGGGGGCGGCACCGGCTGCGCAGGGCGGTGCGGCGGGGGCGGTGGGCACCGGCGGTGGTCCTGGCCCTGGTGGCGGCCGCACTCGCCGTCGCGAGCGGTGGGCCGGGGCCGCAGACTCCGTCGGCGGCGGGGGCGGGGGCGGGTGCGGGTGCTCCGATCTCCACCGTCGCCGCTCGCGCGCGGCCGCCCGTCGCCGTCCGACTGGTGTCCGCTCCGGTACGGATCGCCGACGCCGCGACCGTACGGCTGCTGCGCCCCGGCGACCGGGTCGACGTCATCGCCGCGCCCAACTCGGCGCTCGGCGGGGAGGGTGAGGCCCGTGTGGTCGCGACGGGCGCACGGGTGGCCGAAGTTCCGGACCCGGGCGAGACTCGTGCGGACGGAGGGGCGCTCGTCGTCCTCTCCGTGCCGCGTTCGACGGCGGCGACCCTCGCGGGTGCGGGTGTCACGTCCCAACTGGCGGTGACGATGTGCTGATTCGCACGGACTCCCTGGCAAGTCACCGTTCCGTGTGTACGGATTGGACGCCTCTGCGCCGTTCGCGGCCTAATGGCACGGCACACAGCATCACAAGCGACGAAAGGCACCTTGGTGGCCGAGAAGAAGGAAAGTCTGCTGGGAGGCTTCAAAGCCTTCCTGATGCGTGGCAACGTGATCGACCTGGCTGTGGCCGTCGTCATCGGTGCCGCGTTCACCAACATCGTGAACTCGGTGGTCAAGGGCATCATCAACCCGCTCGTGGGCGCCTTCGGCACGAAGGACCTGGAGAGCTACGCGTCCTGCCTGAAGGACCCCTGCAAGGTGGTCAACGGGGAGATGCAGGGCATCCAGATCCAGTGGGGCCTGGTCCTCAGCGCGATCCTGAGCTTCCTGATCACCGCGGCCGTCGTCTACTTCCTGATGGTCCTGCCGATGGCGAAGATCCTCGCGAAGCGCGCTGCGCACGACAAGGCGAAGGAAGGCGTCGCGGAGACCATGGAGATCAGCGAGCTGGAGGTGCTCAAGGAGATCCGCGACCACCTCGTCGCCCAGCGCGGCCCCGTCACGGGGACGGGCACGGGCACGGGTACGGGTGGCGGTTCGGGCCCGGCCGGTGGTTCGGGGACGCACCCCACCTCCTGACCGGCGGCCCGGGCCGGACTCAGAGGTGGTGCGGCGGCTTCTCGTCGAGGAAGCGCGCGAGGTCGGCAGCGCTGTCGCCGCCGGCCGGAGGCCGCTCGCCCCAACCACGGTCCGTGTCGTCCGAGGACTGCTGGTCCAGCGGATCGTCGAAGACGAGTGCCGGCTTCGGAGTGTTCTCGGGGCTCGTGCTTGCGCCGGGCCGCTTCGCGTCTCGCGGTCCGTGGGCGGGGGCGGTGCTCATACCTTCAGGGTACGCCCGCTCCCCCGCCCCGTACCCCTCTGATCAGCACTCTTCCGGCCCGCGCTCCTCTGATCAGCACTCTCCTGGTCAGCGCTCTCCTGATCCGGACTCTCCTGCTCGGCACCCTCCTGGTCAGCGGTCCTTCGGGTCGATCAGCCAGAGGCCGAGCACCACGAGGAACGACAGGACGAGGAAGCCCGCGCCCCACCACGCGGTGCCGGTGTTCCCGGCCATCCACTCGTCCACCAGGATGGTCAGGCCCCAGAGCTGGCCGATGACGACCGTGAGCGCCAGCGTCAGACGCGCCGACAGCTTCGAGGAGCGCTCCGGCTCCTGTTCCGTACCGGCTCCCGGTCCCGGCCCGGTGTGCCGGATCCGGGCATCGCCGTACCCACTGGTGGGCCGGATCTGTGGATACCGCTCGCGCACGGGCCGGTTCAGGCGCGGCTGCGCACTGCCGGGGGTGTACGCGGGGGGCCGAGGCGGCTCGGGGGCCGGGGCCGGCTCCGGTGTCCTGGACGGCTCCGGTGCTTCCGGGTCCCGGGGGAACGGGCTCTCGTGGGGGAACGGGTCCTCGCTCACGTCCGCTCACTCCTCTCCGTCACATCGGCCCGCGCGGAGGCGCCGGGGCAGCCCAGGCGCTCGGTCAGTTCGGGCCGGGCGTCGCCGAGCTCGCGGCAGAGGCCCTCGCGGGCGCTCTCGCCCGAGCGGGCGGTGCCGATCGCCCACACGCTGCCGTCGGCCTCCTCCACCAGCACCACCTTCGGCAGCCCACGGGGCGGCGGGCCCGCCGTGACCTCTCCCGTGCGGGCGTCGAAGATGCCCTCGTGGCAGGGGCAGTACAACTCGCCCTCGCTGCCCCGTTCCTTGCGCCAGAGCACCGCGCAGGCGAGGTGGGTGCAGACGGCGGAGTAGCCGGCGAGGGTGCCGTCCTCCAGGCGGACGGCGACCGCTCGGTCCTCGGCGCCGGGGTAGCGGAAGGCGAGGGACTCGCCGGGCAGGATCCCGTCGGCGATCCTCTTCGCCTCGGGCGGCCCCTCGGCGTCCCCGTGCCGGTGCAGGATGCCGGAGGCGACGCCGATGCCGCCGACGGCGAGGCCGCCGGAGACGGTGGCGACGATCCGCAGGTAGTCGCGGCGGGTGGTGAGCGAGTCGGCGGCGATCCGGTCGTGGAGCGCTTCCTGGGCCGCGTCGGAGTGGGGACCCGACGTGGGCGGCTGCGGGTCGGTGACGCTCAACGGACGTCCCTTCCATTGATCTCGACGACGGGGAGCCCGCCGGGAACCGGCCACTGCACCTTGTCGGCGGGGACGACCATCGCGACGCCGGTGGAGACGGTCGTGGTGCCGAAGGTGAAGGAGTCGGCGACCTGGACGCCGGGGCGTTCGGTCTGGAGCTCTTCGAGGGTTCCGTAGAAGAGGGCGCCGGTGGGGCAGACGGTGGCGCACATCGGGGCCAGGCCGTAGGCGGTGCGGTCGTAGCAGAGGTTGCACTTCATCTGGAGCTTCGCCTGGAGGTCGATCTTGGGGACGCCGAAGGGGCAGGCGTTGACGCAGTTGGCGCAGCCGATGCAGCGGGTGGCGTCGGCCTGCTGCACGACGCCGTCGGCGGTGACGAGGATCGCGTCGGCGGGGCAGACCTCGGCGCAGGGGGCGACGGGGTCCTCGCAGTGCATGCAGACGGTGGGGAGGGAGGCGACGGAGTGGCCCTCGTCGGGGTAGTCGAGGTGGATCATCGACTTGCCGCGGTGGGAGTCGCATTCGCGGCAGGCGGAGACGCAGGCCTGGCAGCCGATGCAGCGGCCCGGGTCGATGAAGATCGTGCGGCCCATCATGTGCGGGTCAGCTCCTCTCCGCGGTGCCGCGGCCCTGGGGGGAGGTGGGGGGCAGCGGGTCGGTGCGGGAGACCTGGGTCTCCGGGTAGGCCTGGTGGCCGGGGGCGGTGGGTGGGGCGGGGACCTCGTCGATCCGTTCGGCGGCCTCGATGCGGGCGGCGCAGACCTTGTACTCCGGGATCTTGGAGCGCGGGTCGAGGGCGTCGATGGTGAGGGCGTTGGCGGCGGTGGGGACCGGCCAGTGGTACGGGACGAAGACGGTGTCCGGCCGGATGGCCTCGGTGACGAGGGCCGGGAAGACCTCACTGCCGCGGCGGGTGACGACACGGACGGGTTCGCCGTTGCGGAAGCCGTGGGAGGGGTGGACCTCGACCCAGGGGCGCGGGGTCTGTTCGACGAGGGCGCCGAGGCGGCGGGTCTGGTTGCCGGAGAGGAAGTGGGCGACGGTGCGGCCGGTGGTCAGCGAGAGGGGGTACTCCTCGCTGTACGGGTCCATGGGCAGGTGCCATTCGACGACCTGCATGTGGATCTTGCCGTCGGGGTGGTAGGTGCGGCCGTCCTCGAAGAGGCGGGGGGTGCCGGGGTGCTCGGTGGTGGGGCACGGCCAGGCGATGCCGCCGGTCTCCTCCAGGCGTTCGTAGGTGATGCCGTAGTAGTCGTTGACGGTTCCGGCGGAGGCGATCCGGAGTTCCTCGAAGACGGAGCGGGAGTCGGGGAACTCGAACTTGTCGCCCGCGCCGAGCCGGCGGGCGAGTTCGCACATGACCCAGGTGTCGGTGCGGACGCCGGCCGGGGGTTCCTGGGCCTTGTTGTGCTTGACGACCCGGGCCTCGGCGTTGGCCATGACGCCCTCGTCCTCGGCCCACACGGTGACGGGGAAGACCACGTGCGCGTTGGCGGCGGTCTCGGAGAGGAAGAAGTCGAACTGGGCGTGGAACTCGAGGGTGTCGTAGCCGTCCTTGACGGTGGCGTAGTTCGGCAGCGAGACGAAGGGGTTGTTGCAGATGCCGACGAGGCCGCGGATCTCCTTGCGCTGCATCTGCCAGACCATCTCCATCATGGAGGTGCCGGCGAGCGGGAGTTCCGCCTCGTCGATGCCCCAGATCTCGCAGATCTGGCGGCGGTGCTCCGGGTTGGTGATGGAGCGGCCGCCGGGCAGGAGGTCGGACTTCTGGCCGTGCTCGCGGCCGCCCTGGCCGTTGCCCTGGCCGGTGATGGTGCCGTAGCCGGCGCCGGGCTTGCCGATGTTCCCGGTGGCGGCGCACAGGTTGATGATGCTGAGGCAGTTCTCGACGCCCTGGGAGTGGTGCTCGACGCCGCGGGCGTGCCAGGCCATGGAACGTCCGGCGCCCGCGAACATGCGGGCGACCTGGACGATCTGCGCCTCGGGGACGCCGCAGATCTCGGCCGACCGGGCGGGCGGGTAGGCGGCGACGGTCGCCTTGACCTCCTCCCAGCCGGTGGCGTGGGCGGCGAGGTAGGCCTCGTCGGTGAGGCCCTCGGCGACGACGACGTGGAGGACGGCGTTGAAGAAGGCGGAGTCGGTGCCGGGCTTGAGGGCGACGTGGACGTCGGCGGTGCGGGCGATCGCCGTCTCGCGGGGGTCGACGACGATGAGGCTGGCGCCCCGGTCGCGGGCGCCCCACAGGTACTGGGTCATGACGGGGAAGCACTCGCCGACGTTGGAGCCCGCGATGAGGAGGCAGTCGGTGAGGAGGATGTCGGAGAAGGGGTTGCCGGCACGGTCGATGCCGAAGGCGAGCTTGTTGGCGCCAGCGGCGGAGACCATGCAGAGGCGCCCGTTGTAGTCGACGTGCCGGGACTTGAGGGCGACCCGGGCGAACTTGCCGACGAGGTAGGTCTTCTCGGAGTAGAGGCTGGCGCCGCCGAGGAGTCCGAAGGCGTCGTTGCCGTACTCGACCTGGATGCGGCGGATCTCGGCGACGGTGCGGTCGAGCGCCTCGTCCCAGCTGACCTCGCGGAACGGCTCGTCGCGGTTGTCGCGCATGAGGGGCGCGGTGAGCCGGTCGGGGTGGTTGACCTGCTGGTAGGCGTTGATGCCCTTGGGGCAGAGCCGCATCCGGTTGATGTCGTGGTTGCGGGGTTCGACGCCGAAGACCTTGCCGTGCCGGTCGACGCGCAGGTACATGCCGCACTGGACGCCGCAGAAGCAGCAGTGGGTGGGGACGAGGGTCTCGCCGTTCTGGTCGGCGTGCCAGCGGTCGGCGGGGATGCCGCCGGCGTCGCGGAAGTTGCGGGTGCCGGGCGGGGCGAGGGAGGGGTCGAGCGGCAGCGCCCGGTTGGGGTCGGTCGCGGTCACTTGAAGCCCTTCTTCACGTGGTCGAGGTAGGCGTTGCCGCGCAGGACGCGCTTGCAGCGGGGGCAGTACTCGGCCCACCCCTCGAAGCCGAGGTCGAGGTCGCGCATGGTGCCCTGAAGGTTCTCCACGTACGGGGCGGTGTCGATGGGCTCGTGGCAGCGGCGGCAGGCGAGCACCTCCTCGTCCTTGCGGCGGGAGGTGTACTTGAAGAGCTGCATGCCGACGGCGGCGGGCCGCTGGACGATGTGGAAGAACTTCCCGAACGGGATGTAGATGAGGGTGAAGACGACGGACACCATGTGGAGGATCGCGAGGAACTCGTAGCCTCCGCCGTGCAGGAAGATCGACGAGAAGGTGAGCAGGAGCCCGGTCACGGAGATGACGATGAGGGCGATCAGCGGCACCAGGTCGTAGGCGAAGCGCTGGCCGGTGATGGCGCCGCGGTCCTTCATGCGGCGCCGGAGGAAGTAGGCGGCGCCGGAGATGACGAGGACGGCGGCGATGTCGAGGCCGTGGAACATGAGCCAGCCGAAGACGCTGAGGGCGTCGAAGCCGAGGACCTTGATCCCCCAGATCCGCATCTCGTAGCCGGGGCCCGAGCCGGTGGACGAGGTGAAGGTGAACCAGCCCCAGGTGAGGGGGAAGGTGATCGCCGCGGCCAGCAGGCAGCCCCAGAAGATGAGCTGGTGGGCGGCCCAGCGGGCGTGGGAGCGGGCGCCGAGGAACTTCTGGAAGCCGAGGTAGGTGGCGATCATCTTCGGCAGCGCGGTGGGCGCCTTGCGGAAGTTCTCGACGGAGAAGAAGGAGCCCCAGCCCTTGTGGAAGAGGCGGCGGGCGCCGGGCGCGGAGATCCAGACGGTGTACCGGTAGGCGACGCCGAAGGCGAGGAAGACGGTGGCGACGGCGTACGGGAGCAGCGCCGAGTCGAAGTCGCGGAGCAGACGGCTGCCGAAGACGATCGCGAGGATCAGCAGCACGGAGACGACGGTGCCCGCGAGGGTCGCGCGGCGGCGGACCGCGGCGGGGGTCTGTGGTGGGGGCCCGGCGGCTGCGGGGTCCCCGGACGCGGGGCCGACGGGGACAGGGCTCGGCTCGGCTGTCTGCGGTGGCTCGGTCACGCCGCCACGGTAAAGGCGTACGCCCGATTTCGTCCTGTTTTGCGGGTTTCTGGAGTGAGCGCGTCGCTCAGACGGCGTTCAGGCCGTGGGCGCGGAAGACCTCGCGGACCTCGGCGATCCGCTCGGGCGTCGGGGACGGTGTGTCGTGCAGGGTGAACGGCATGGCGAGTGCCTGCCACTTCGCTTCGCCGAGCTTGTGGAAGGGCAGGATGTCCACGCGGGAGACGTTGCCGAGACCCCCGGCGAAGGCGGCGACTCCCTCGACGTTGGCGGGGTCGTCGGTGAGCCCCGGGACGAGGACGAAGCGGACGTGGACCTCCTGGCCGAGGTCGGCGAGCCGCCTGGCGAAGTCGAGGGTCGGCGCGAGCGGCCGGCCGGTGACCTTCCTGTACGTGGCGGGGTCCCAGGACTTGATGTCGAGCAGGACCAGGTCGGTGTCGCGCAGCAGGGCGTCGGTGGCGCGGGCGCCCAGGAAGCCCGAGGTGTCGAGGGCCGTGTGCAGGCCGAGCTCGTGCTTCATCCGGTGCAGGAGCTCGCCGGTGAAGACGGGCTGGAGGAGCGGTTCGCCGCCGGAGACGGTGGCGCCTCCCCCGGAGGCCGAGATGAAGCGGACGTACTTGGCCGCCTCGGCGATGACGTCGTCGGCGGAGGTGCGCTTGCCGTTGCGCATCCTCCAGGTGTCGGGGTTGTGGCAGTAGAGACAGGTGAGGGGGCAGCCGGAGAGGAAGGTGACGAAGCGGGTACCGGGGCCGTCGACGCCGGTGGACAGGTCCCAGGAGTGGAGCGAGCCCTCGGACGGCCGCTGGGTCGCGGCGGCGGCCGGGGTGGCGGGGCACGCCCCGGCGCCCGGAGCGGCGGCGGTCGTGGTGGCCGGGGTGAGGGGCCCGGGGGCGAGGCTGGTCATGGCAGGGCCTCTTTCGATCGTGTCGGGCGCGCCCCGGGGCCGGGGTGAGGGCCGCCGGCCCCGGGGCGCGGTCGGGGGGCTACAGCGAGCCGTGGAAGGTGCGGTTCAGGACGTCCAGCTGCTGCTCGCGGGTGAGCCGGACGAAGTTGACCGCGTATCCGGAGACCCGGATGGTCAGCTGCGGGTGGTTCTCCGGGTGCTCCATGGCGTCCATGAGGACGTCGCGGTTGAGGACGTTGACGTTCATGTGGAAGCCGTCGCTGGCCATGTAGCCGTCCAGGACGCCCGCGAGGTTCTTGATCCGCTCCTCGGGGGTGCGGCCCAGGCCGTCGGGGGTGACGGTGTTGGTCAGCGAGATGCCGTCCTCGGCGTCCTCGTACGGGAGCTTGGCGACCGACAGGGCCGAGGCGACGTAGCCGTGGGTGTCGCGGCCGTTCATCGGGTTGGCGCCCGGCGAGAAGGGCTCACCGGCGCGGCGCCCGTCGGGGGTGTTGCCGGTCTTCTTGCCGTAGACGACGTTGGAGGTGATGGTCAGGACGGACTGGGTGTGCTCGGCGTCGCGGTAGGTGGGGTGCCTGCGGACCTTCCGCATGAACTCCTCGACGAGCCGGACCGCGATCTCGTCGACGCGCTCGTCGTTGTTGCCGTACGCCGGGTAGTCGCCCTCGATGACGTAGTCGGTGACGAGGCCGGTCTCGTCCCGGACCGGGGTGACCCGGGCGTACTTCACGGCGGCGAGGGAGTCGGCGGCGACCGAGAGGCCGGCGATGCCGCAGGCCATGGTGCGGCGCACGTCGCGGTCGTGGAGGGCCATCTCGACGCGCTCGTAGGCGTACCGGTCGTGCATGTAGTGGATGACGTTCAGGGCGTGGACGTAGACCTCGGCGAGCCACTCCATCTGCTCGTCGAACTTCGCCATGACCTCGTCGTAGTCGAGGACGTCGGAGGTGAGGGCTCCGGTGGCGGGGCCGACCTGGGCGCCGGACTTCTCGTCCCGGCCGCCGTTGATCGCGTAGAGGAGGGTCTTGGCGAGGTTCACGCGGGCGCCGAAGAACTGCATCTGCTTGCCGACGGGCATCGCGGAGACGCAGCAGGCGATGGCGGTGTCGTCGCCGAAGCGGGGGCGCATCAGCTCGTCCGACTCGTACTGGACGGAGGAGGTGTCGATGGAGACCTTCGCGCAGAACTCCTTGAAGCCCTGCGGGAGCCGCGGCGACCAGAAGACGGTCATGTTCGGCTCGGGGGCCGGGCCGAGGTTGTAGAGCGTCTGGAGGTAGCGGAAGGAGGTCCGGGTGACCAGCGGGCGGCCGTCCTCGCCCATGCCGGCGATGGACTCGGTGACCCAGGTGGGGTCGCCGGAGAACAGCTCGTCGTACTCGGGGGTGCGCAGGAAGCGGACGATGCGGAGCTTGATGATGAAGTCGTCGACGAGTTCCTGGGCCTGCTCCTCGGTGAGGAGACCGGCCTCGATGTCGCGCTGGAGGTAGACGTCGAGGAAGGTGGAGGTCCGGCCGAGGGACATCGCGGCGCCGTTCTGCTCCTTCACGGCGGCGAGGTAGGCGAAGTAGAGCCACTGGACGGCCTCGCGGCCGGTGGTGGCGGGGCCGGAGATGTCGTGACCGTAGGAGGCGGCCATCGCCTTCAGCTCGCCGAGGGCCCGGATCTGCTCGGAGAGTTCCTCGCGGAGCCGGATCGTCTCCTCCAGCGAACGGTTCCCGGCGGGGAGGGAGTTGAGCTCCTCCTTCTCCTCCTTCTTCACCTCGACGAGGCGGTCGACGCCGTAGAGGGCGGCCCGGCGGTAGTCGCCGATGATGCGGCCGCGGCCGTAGGCGTCGGGGAGTCCGGTGACGATGCCGGCCTTGCGGGCGGCGCGGATCTCGGGGGTGTACGCGTCGAAGACACCGGCGTTGTGGGTCTTGCGGTACTCGGTGAAGACCTTCTCCAGCTCCGGGGAGACGGGGTAGCCGTAGGTCTCCAGGGCGCCGGCGACCATGCGCCAGCCGCCGTACGGCATGATCGCGCGCTTGAGCGGGGCGTCGGTCTGGAGGCCGACGATCAGGTCCTTGTCGCGGTCGATCCAGCCGGGGGCGTGGGAGGTGATGGTGGAGGGGATGTCGTACGAGACGTCGTGGACGCCCTTGGCTCGCTCCTCGGGGAACCTGTCCGTGATCGCCTTCCACACGGCGGTGGTGCGCTCGGTGGGTCCGGCGAGGAAGGAGTCGTCACCTTCGTACGGCGTGTAGTTCTGCTGGATGAAGTCGCGGACGTCGATGGCGTCGCGCCAGAGTCCGCCCTTGAAGCCCTTCCAGGCCCGCTCGTTCACCGTTGCCTCAGCAGGGGTCGCAGTCACTGCCCGCACCGCCTTCTTCGATTCATTCGATCGCGTCGTTGCTTACCTCCATTGCACTCCTTTTGATCGATCATCTCGGTCGGCAATGGTCACCTTCCGGCGGCCTTAGGTCCCTTTCCGGGGATGCGGAAAGGCCCCGCCGTGGCGGGGCCTTCCGCGCCGGGGACCTGCCGCTCCCGACCGGGGGTCGGGGGCGGGGGCCCGGCTGGGGGACGGGGATCAGCTGGGCGCCTCGGCGTTCCTGCGGGCGTAGAACCACCAGGTCACGACCATGCAGCTGAGGTAGAAGGCGACGAAGCCCCACATCGCGCTGGTCACGGCCACCGAGCCGAAGAGGGCCGGGATGAAGAAGAAGCCGTAGGCCGCGATGGCCGAGGTGAAGCCGGTGACCGCGCCGGACTCCATTTCCGCCTGCTTCAGCGCCTTCGTGTACTCCGGGGTGCCCTCCGTGAGGCCCTTGAGGTGGGTGCCCCGGAAGATGACCGGGATCTGGCGGAACGTGGAGCCGTTGCCGATGCCGGAGAAGAAGAACGCGGCGAGGAAGCAGAAGAAGAAGCCGTAGAACGAGCCGCCGTCACCGCCCGAGGGCAGGAAGTTGATCACGCCGATGATCGATACGGCCATGCCCACGAAGGACAGGATGGTGACCCGGGCGCCGCCCCACTTGTCGGCGATCCAGCCGCCGCCCCAGCGGGCGAGGGCGCCCACGGCGGGGCCCATCCAGGCGTAGGTCGCGATCGAGTAGTCCGGGAACGTGGTCTTGATCAGCATCGGCAGGGCGGCGGCGAAGCCGATGAAGGAGCCGAAGGTGCCGACGTACAGCCAGGTCATCAGCCAGTTGTGCTTGCGCCTGAAGATGATCTTCTGCTGGCGGAAGGGGGTCGCTGCCACCTTGAGGTCGTTCTGCCCGAACCAGGCGACGGCCGCGAGGATCAGCAGGATCGGCACCCAGAGGAACGCGGCGTTCTGCAGGTGGACGGGGGTGCCGTCGGCCTTGTGCTGGGCCGAGCCGATCGCGATGGTCGACCAGGTGATGACGATCGGGGTGAGCAGCTGGACGACGGAGACGCCGAGGTTGCCGAGACCGCCGTTGATGCCGGTCGCGCTGCCCTTCTTCGCCTTGGGGAAGAAGAAGCCGATGTTGGCGAGGGAGGAGGCGAAGTTCGCGCCGCCGATGCCGCAGAGGGCGGCGATCGCGACCATCACCCCGTACGGGGTCGTCGGGTCCTGGATGGCGATGCCGAGCCAGATCAGCGGCACGATCAGGACGACCGTCGACAGGGCGGTGAAGCGGCGCTGGCCGACCATCGGGCCCAGGAAGGTGTAGAAGATCCGGGCCGTGCCGCCGGTCAGGCCGGGGATGGCCGTCAGCCAGAACAGTTGGGAGGTCGAGAAGCCGAAGCCGACGTCCTTCAGGTTGGTCGCGGTGACCGACCACACCTGCCAGACCACGAAGGCCACGAGGAGCGCCGGCACCGCGATCCACAGGTTGCGGTTCGCGACCTTCTTGCCGATGGACTTCCAGAAGAGCTCGTTCTCCGGCTCCCAGTCGGTGATCGGCTTGCCGGGGCGGTACTGCTCCGTGTCGTACGAGGCGGCGGGCCCGCCCGTCCTTCTGCTGTCCTGGACTACGGAACTCATGGCGCTTCCCTGACTTCCCTGACGTTCGAGGCTTTCCTTGCCCTTCCAGGCTCCGCCGCGACACGGGGGGTTCGTGAGTGCCGATGGTCGCCGGCCGGGCGGGCCTAGGTCGGCCCGTCCGGCGGGCCTAGGTCCCCTCCGGATCAGGTCGTAGGCACCGGGGGCGCGGGCTGCGCGGCCGACGCGGGACCCACCGGCAAGGCGGGTGGCACCGGCAGGGCGGCAGGCACCGGCAGGACCGGGAGGGTCACGGCCGGGTCGTCGAGGCAGGCGCCGGTCCGCAGGTCGAACTCCTGCTTGTGCATCGGGGACGCCACCACCGGCACCCCGTCCCGGCTGCCCATGATCCCGTTCGCGATGACGTCGGCGCCCGAGAACGGATCCCGGTTGCCCACCGCGTACACCTCGCCGTCCCCGTCCCGGAACAGCGCCGCCTCGGTGCCGTCCGCGAGGACCGCCGCCCGCCCCCGGCCGGGCTCAAGGAACTCCACCCCGGCCACGTGCGGCTCGAAGCGGGCCAGCGCCGCCGGGTCGTCGAGGACGGCCTGCCACTCGTCGCGGTACGCGGCCACGTGCCGGTCCATCTGGGCCTCCAGCTCCGCGCCGATCCCCAGCGAGTCCTCGATCAGGACCTCCCTGAGGTGGCCGGTCCCGCCGCCGAGCCGCTCCAGCCACGCCGAGGTGCGTTCGAGGCGCTCCCCGGTCCGTACGTAGTACATGAGGAAGCGGTCGATCAGCGCGAACAGCTCGGCGGCCGTCAGGTCGGAGGCGAGCAGGTCGGCGTGGCGGGGGGTGGTGCCGCCGTTGCCGCAGACGTACAGGTTCCAGCCGCCGGCGGTGGCGATGACGCCGATGTCCTTGCCCCGGGCCTCCGCGCACTCGCGCAGACAGCCCGAGACCCCGCCCTTGATCTTGTGCGGGGCGCGCAGGCCCCGGTAGCGGAGCTCCAGGTCGATCGCGAGCTGCACCGAGTCGCCCTGCCCGAAGCGGCAGAAGCGGGAGCCGACGCAGGACTTGACCGTGCGCAGCGACTTTCCGTAGGCCTGCCCCGACTCGAAGCCGACCGCGATCAGCTTCCGCCAGATCCCGGGGAGCTCCTCCTTCCGCGCGCCGAAGAGGTCGATCCGCTGGCCGCCGGTGATCTTGCTGTAGAGGCCGTGGTCGCGGGCCACCTCGCCGATCGCGATGAGCTGCTCGGCGGTGATCTCGCCGCCGGGGACGCGCGGCACGACCGAGTAGGTGCCGTCCTTCTGGAGGTTGGCGAGGAAGAGGTCGTTGGAGTCCTGGAGCGCGGCCTGTTCGCCGTCGAGGACGTGCCGCAGGCCGAGTTCGGGGGCGAGGGTGCCGAGGACGTTGGCGACGAGGGGCTTGCAGACGGTGCAGCCCGCGCCGCCGGAGCCGTACCGCTCCAGCAACTCCGTGTACGAACGGATGCGTTCGGCGCGGATCAGTGCGTAGATCTCGGGGCGGGAGAGCTCGGGGAAGTGCTCGCACAGGCCCCTCCGCCGCTCCACCCCCGCCGCGTCGAGGACGGCCTGGAGGGTGTTCACGCAGCCGCCGCAGCCGGTGCCGGCCTTGGTGCACCGCTTGAGCCCGCCGATGTCGGTCAGGCCGTGCTCGGCGATCGCCCCGGCCACGGCGCCCTTGGTCACGTTGTGACAGGAGCAGACGACGGCGTCGTCGGGCAACGCGTCCGCGCCGGGCGGCTCCGCGCCGGAGGCGGAGGCCGGGAGGAGGAACGCCTCGGGCGGGGCGGGCAGCCGGCGGCCCGCGTGCGGCTTGAGGGAGCCGTACGCCTCGGCGTCACCGACCAGGATGCCGCCGAGGAGCTGCCCCTCGGGGCCGAGCAGCAGCTTCTTGTAGACGCCCTCGCGCCCGTCCGAGAACACGATCTCGGTGGCCTGGGGACCGCCGGCGAACGGGTCGCCGAAGGAGGCCACGTCCGCTCCGAGCAGCTTCAGCTTGGTGGAGGTGTCGGCGCCCGTGAACACCGTCGCCCCGGAGCCCGCGAGCTGGTCGGCGACCGCCTCCGCCATCTGGTAGCCGGGCGCGACCAGGCCGTACACCCGCCCGTCGGAGGTCTGCGCGCACTCCCCGACCGCGTACACGTACGGGTCGGTCGTCCGGCAGCGCTCGTCCACCGCCACGCCCCCGCGGTCCCCGACCGCGAGCCCCGCCTCCCGGGCGAGCCGGTCGCGCGGCCGCACCCCGGCGGAGAAGACGACGACGTCGGCGGGGAGCCTCTCACCGTCCGACAGCCGCAGACCGGAGACCTTCCCGTCGGTGTCCGTCTCGACCTCGGCGGCGCCGACACCGGTGTGCACGGCCACGCCCATCGACTCGATCGTCGCGCGCAGGGCGGCCGCGCCGCCGTCGTCGACCTGGAGCGGCATCAGCCGGGGCGCGAACTCGACGACGTGGGTGGCGAGTCCGAGGGTGCGGAGCGCCCCGGCCGCCTCCAGGCCGAGCAGACCACCGCCGATGACGACACCGGTACGGGTCCGCCCGACGTCGGTACGGGCCTGCCCGGCGTCGGCAGGGGACTGCTCGCCGCCGGTACGGGGCTGCCCGGCGCCGGTACGGAGCCGCTCGGCGTACGAGGTGAGGGCGTCGACGTCGTACAGCGTGCGGTACGTGAAGCAGCCGGGCGCGTCGGCGCCGGGGATCGGCGGCACGAACGGGTACGAGCCGGTCGCCAGGACCAGCGCGTCGTACCCGACGACGGCGCCGGAGGTCGTGGTGACCGTGCGCGTCGCCGTGTCGATGTGCTCGGCCGGGTCCCCCAGCCGCAGGTCGATGCCGTTCCCGGCGAGGAACTCGGGCGTCGAGAGGCCCAGTTGATCGGGGCCGGTGCCGGTGAACACGGACGACAGGTGCACCCGGTCGTAGGCGGGCACGTCCTCCTCGGCGAGCACGGTCACCCGCCAGCCGGGGCCGTCGGGCACGGCCGGGTCGGCGAGCGCGCCCCGCTCGGCCAGCGCCTCCAGGAGCCGGTGGCCGACCATGCCGTGGCCGATGAGCACGAGGGTCTGTGTCCGTGGGGCGGCCATGACGGTCTCCGTGGGGGGTCGCGTACGAGTGCTTCGGGTTCTCCCGGGTCCTGCCCTTGCGCCTCCCGGGTCCTGCCCTTCCGACCGTAGGGGGGCGGGACGGGCGTGTCGGGGCCGTGAAGGGCCCGAGGATCCGGGACTTGCGGCCCTGCCGGCGGGGCCGAACGGCGCGGGCGCGGGGCGGCGGCGCGGGCTTAGCGTGAACGGGTGGGGCCGCGCCGGCGCACGACACCGCCGCGCGGCCCCCGGGGTGACCGGGCGGCACCCGGCCTGCCGTGCGGAGCCGCCCGGGAGCCGCCGGGCCCCGGACACCCGGCACCGAACCGGAACGGAACGGGCGGGCGGGCGGGTGGAGGCACCGATGACATCGCGACGGCCGGGGCGGGTGGAGGTACGGATGACGCGGAACCTGGTCCTCGCCGTGCACGGGAGCGCCTTGCCCGGGGCGGGCGCGACGGTCGACCGGCTCGCCGACTCCGTCCGCCGGCTCACGGGCGCGCCGGTCGCCGTCGGCCACCTCGACCACCAGACGCCCTCCCTGCCGCACGTCCTCGCGGACCGGCCGGGCGCGGTCGTCGTCCCGCTGCTCCTCGGCGACGGCTACCACCGCACCGTCGACATCCCGGCCGTCGCCCGCCACTTCGACTGCGTGGTGACGCGCGGGCTGAGCGGCGAGCACGGGGTGGCGCTGGCGCTGTACGACCGGCTGCGGGCCGCCGAGCGGGCGGCGGGCGGCCCCGCGGACGCGGTCGTCGTCGCCGGGGCGGGCTCCTCCCGGCCGGGCGGCAACGACGGCACGCTCGCGGCGGTCCGGCAGCTGGGCCTGCTCCTGCCGGTCCCGGTGACCGCCGCCTACTGCTCGGCGAGCGATCCGGCCCCGGCCGACGCGGTCGCGCGGCTGCGCGCCCACGGCTTCCGCCGGGTCGCGGTGGCCACCCACCTCCTCGCCCCGGGCCGCTTCACGCGCGCGCTCGCCACGGTCCCGGACACCTGGGCGGTCGCGGAACCGATCGCCGACCACGCGCGCGTGGCGGGCCTGGTGGCGGCGAGGTACGCGGAGGCGGCGACGGACGGGGACCCGCGCCGGGCCCCTGCCGGACCCCGCTCCCGGTCCCTGCCCGGATCCCCGTACCCCGTGGCGTGGCATACGGGCCGGAGAACCACGCCCTCTGCTGTGCTGGGTCCATGACGCAACCGTTCCTCCCCCTCACCGCGCGCTCCCGCGCGGAGTCGCACCGGGCCGCCACGCCCCTGGAGCTCTTCTTCGACCTGTGTTTCGTCGTCGCCGTCGCCCAGGCGGGCGCGGAGCTCGTGCACGCGGTCGCCGAGGGCCACGCGGGCGAGGGGATCATCAACTACGCGATGATCTTCTTCGCGATCTGGTGGGCGTGGATGAACTTCACCTGGTTCGCCTCGGCCTACGACAACGACGACGTGCTGTACCGCGTCGTCACCCTCGTCCAGATCGCCGGCGTGCTGATCCTCGCGGCCGGGGTGTCCAGGGCCTTCGAGGAGCACGACTTCCTCGTCCTCTACCTCGGCTACCTCGTCATGCGGCTCGCGCTCGCCTCGCAGTGGCTGCGCGCCGCCCACCACGCCACCGACCCCGCCGAGCGGACGATGTGCCGGCGGTACGCGGGCGGGGTCCTCGCCTGCCAGATCGGCTGGCTCGCGCTGGTCCTCGTGCCGGAGCCGGCCCGCCCCTGGATCTTCCTCGCCATGGTGGTGGCCGAGCTGGCCGTGCCCGTGTACGCGGAGAAGGACGCGTCCAGCACCTGGCACCCGCACCACATCGCCGAGCGGTACGGCCTGTTCACCATCATCGTGCTCGGTGAGACCGTCGCGGCCGCGACCGTCGCCGTGAAGACCGGCATCGCGGAGAACGACGCCCTCGGCGAGGTGCTGCCGATCGCCGCCGGCGGTCTGCTGCTCGTCTTCGCCGCCTGGTGGATCTACTTCGTCGTCCCCGCCCACGACCGGCTGACCTCCAACCGCCAGGGCTTCCTGTGGGGGTACGGCCACTACGTGATCTTCGCGTCGGCCGCCGCCGTCGGCGCGGGCCTGGAGATCGCCGTGGAGCAGGCCGTCGGCAAGGCGCACATCTCCACGCTCGCCGCCTCCGCGTCGGTGACGATCCCGTCGGCCGTGTTCCTGCTGTCCGTGTGGCTCCTGCACGCCCGCTACTTCAAGGTGGGCATCGCCCAGCAGCTCGTCCTGCCCGTCTCGGCGCTCGCGATCCTGATGTCCTCCTTCGCCGGCCACTGGGCGGTCCTGGTCGCCGGTCTGGTCGCGGCGGCCACGGTGGTCGTCGGGGTGACCCTGGCGGCGAGGAACCCGGCCACCAGGGGCGGGCCGGGCACGGCCGCCACGGGCGCCTGACACCCCGGCCCGGACCCGGGCGCCGCGCCGACGCGCGTGGTAGGCAAGGGACATGACTGAGCCCGAGCGGACACGTGGACACGACGGGGACCGGGACGGGGACGGAGGGCGGCCCCGGGACGGGATCACCGATGTGAGCGGTCTGCGCGTGGGGCACGCGCGCGTGGCCGGGGCCGGGGCGCTGAGCGGCACCACGGTGGTGCTGGCCCCGGAGGGCGGGATGGTCGCCGCCGTGGACGTACGGGGCGGGGGGCCCGGCACACGGGAGACGGACGCCCTGGACCCGAGGAACGTCGTCCAGCGGATCGACGCGGTCGTCCTGACCGGGGGCAGCGCGTACGGCCTGGAGTCCGCCGCCGGGGTGATGGCCTGGCTGGAGGAGCGGCACCGGGGCGTGCGGGTGGGCCCCGATCCGTCCCACGTGGTGCCGGTGGTGCCCGCCGCGTGCGTCTTCGACCTGGGCAGGGGCGGCGACTTCGGGGCCCGGCCGGACGCGTCGACGGGGCGGGCGGCGGCGGAGGCCGCCGACGCGAGCGGCGACCACGCGCGCGTGGAGACGGGTGCCGTCGGCGCGGGCACGGGCGCCGTGGTCGGCGGCCTCCGGGGCGGGGTGGGCACGGCGAGCACGGTCCTGGAGTCGGGGATCACGGTCGGCGCCCTGGTGGTGGTGAACGCGGTGGGCTCCGCCGTCGACCCGGCGACGGGCGCGCTGTACGGGAGTTACTACGACGGAGGCCGGCCCTCCTTCCCCGACGCGGCGGTGCACGACGCGGCGGTGCGGCGCCTCGCGGAGGCCCGGGCGGCGGCCGCCCCTCCCCCGCTGAACACCACGCTCGCCGTCGTCGCCACGGACGCGGTGCTGACCCGCGCGCAGGCGCGGAAGGTCGCCGGGACGGCGCACGACGGCATCGCGCGCGCCCTGCGCCCGGTGCACCTGATGAACGACGGGGACACCGTCTTCGCGCTCGCCACCGGGGCGCGGGAGCTGCCGGAGGCGCCCGGCCCGCTCGCCCTGAACGAGATCCTGGCGGCCGGCGCCGACCTGGTGACCCGGGCGATCGTCCGGGCGGTCCTCGCCGCCCCCGGCGGCCGGCGCGGACCGGGCGGGGACTTCCCCTCGTACGGCGAGCTCTACGGAGAGCTTTCGGGCCCGTACTCCCGGTAAGCTCAAGGGAGTTGGGTACGGACGGCGGAAACGGGGCGGGAACTTCCCCCGTACGCCCTTCGTTTTCCGGAACGCCGGACACGATGTCAGACCCAGGGACTACGTTAAGCAAGCACCAAGTGACATGCGGCGACGGCCTGGAGACCCTCTTGAACGATCCGCAGGATCCTCACGATCCGTACGAGACGACCGAGACGCACCTTGAGCGGCTCCTCGGCCGGGCGCTCAACTCCTTCGATCTGCCCGACTCGACCGTCGAGCGCCTCGGCACGGCGCTCGCACACTCCAGCGCGCTGCACTCCTCGCACCACAGCGCGTCGCTCCACCGCAGCACCTACCGCCACACGTACCTGCTGAGCGACGGCTCCGCGCTCAGCCTCTGGGAACTCACGCACAACGCGGGCCGGGACGGCACCGAGCAGCACGAGCTGTACGCGGAGGAGGCGGAGGCCCGGCTCGCCGCCTCCCGCCTCCCGACCGGCACGCCGCCGGGGTGGACCGCCGAGCGGTCCGACGGCCGGGCCCTCGACGAGGACGACGACCTGGAGCTGCTGAGCGCCCTGCTCGCCCGGCCGATACCCGCCCAGCCCCGGATGTACGTGCCGGACAACTCCGCCGACCACGCGCGCCGCGTCCTGCGGCGCGCGGAGAACGCGGACCGGCCGGGCGAGCGGACGGCCCGCCGGCTCCGGCTGGCCTTCGCGCACCACATCACCCAGGCCTTCGGGCGCCACTGCCCGCCGGAGGGCGGCCGGGACGCCGGCTTCACCCTCTACGAGCACCAGTTCCTGCTGCTGGACGGCAGCGAGGTCAGCCTCTGGGAGGTCGAACACACGGCGACGCCGGACGGTCGCCACATGTGCGAGGTGTACGAGGACGAGCGCGCGGCCCGCGAGGCGATGGAGTCCCGCCCCCGGGTGCGCTGAATCCCGCCGGACACGGCCGGGGGCGGCGGGCTCCACGAGCCCGCCGCCCCCGGTCCGTTCCGCGCGGGTCAGGCCGCGACGGTCACCCCGGTCCCGGCCTGGGCCGACTCCCCGTCCGGCTCCACCGCCGGGGCGGTCCTCCGGGCACCCTTGAGGAGGATGACGAGTCCGGCGCTGACGACCGTGCCCGCGACGATCGCGAGCAGGTAGAGCAGCGGGTTGCCGGTCAGCGGGAGGACGAAGAGCCCGCCGTGCGGGGCCCGCAGGGTGCATTCGAAGGCCATCGACAGGGCGCCGGTGACCGCGCCGCCCGCCATCGTCGCGGGGATGACCCGCAGCGGGTCGGCGGCGGCGAACGGGATCGCGCCCTCGGAGATGAACGAGGCCCCGAGGACCCAGGCCGCCTTGCCGTTCTCGCGTTCGGTCCGGGTGAAGAGCCTGCCCCGGACGGCCGTGGCGAGGGCCATCGCGAGCGGCGGCACCATGCCCGCCGCCATCACGGCGGCCATGACCTTGAGGGAGCCCTCGTTCGGGTTGGCGAGGCCGCCGACGGCGAAGGCGTACGCGACCTTGTTGACCGGACCGCCCAGGTCGAAGCACATCATCAGGCCGAGGAGGACGCCGAGGATGACCGCGTTGGCGCCGGAGAGCCCGGACAGCCAGTCGGTGAGCGCCTTCTGGAGCGAGGCGATGGGCTTGCCGACGACGAGGAACATCAGGAAGCCGACGACGATCGAGGACACCAGCGGGATCACGACCACCGGCATGATGCCCCTGAGGACCGGTGGGATCCTCACCCTCTGGATGGCGAGGACGGTGCCGCCCGCGAGCAGACCGGCGACGAGTCCGCCGAGGAAGCCCGCGTTGACGGTGAGCGCGATCGCGCCGCCGACGAACCCGGGGACCAGACCGGGACGGTCGGCCATCCCGTACGAGATGTAGCCGGCGAGGACCGGTACGAGGAAGCTGAACGCGAGCCCGCCGATCTGGAACATCAGGGCGGCCCAGCTGTCGACCTGGCCCCAGGCGAAGTGCTCGGTGACGGACGGGGCCTTGTCGATGTCCCAGCCGCCGAGGGCGAAGCCGAGGGCGATGAGGAGGCCTCCGGCGGCGACGAACGGGACCATGTAACTCACACCGGACATGAGCCACTTGCGGAGCCTGGTGCCGTACCCCTCGCCGGGTTCGCCCGCCCTGTCGACGGGCGTGGCGGCGGTGGCGGGTGCGGAGACCTCGCCGCGCGCGGCCTTCTCGCGGACCTCGGCGATCAGTTCGGCGGGACGGTTGATGCCGGCCTTGACGCCGACGTCGACGGTCGGCTTTCCGGCGAACCGCTCCTTCTCCCGTACGGGCACGTCGTGGGCGAAGATCACGCCGTCGGCGGCGGCGACGACGGCCGGATCGAGCCGGGTGAACCCGGCGGAGCCCTGCGTCTCGACCACCAGCTCCACTCCGGCCGTACGGCCGGCCTTCTCCAGGGATTCGGCGGCCATGTAGGTGTGGGCGATGCCGGTGGGGCAGGAGGTGACGGCGACGATCCGGAAGGGCGCGTCGGCCTCAGGGCCCCGCCCCGAAACCGACGCCGAAGCCGACGGCTCCCCCGCCGACCGCGACTCCGACTCCGGCTGCGGCTGCGGCTCCCCCGCCGGCTCCGGCTCCGGCTCCGGCTCCTCCCCCGCGATCAGCGCCGCCGCCTCCGCCGGTGAGGTCGCGGCGCGCAGGGCGCGCGTGAACTCCTCGTCCATCAGGTGGCGGGCGAGCGAGGAGAGGATCGTCAGGTGGGCGTCGTCCGCGCCCGCCGGGGCGGCGATCAGGAAGATCAGGTCCGCCGGACCGTCCGGGGCCCCGAAGTCGACACCGGCGGCCGAGCGGCCGAAGGCGAGGGTCGGCTCGGTGACATGGGCGCTGCGGCAGTGCGGGATGCCGATGCCGCCGTCCAGGCCGGTCGGCATCTGGGCCTCGCGGGCGGCGACGTCCGCGAGGAAGCCGTCCAGGTCGGTCACCCGGCCGCGGGCGACCATGCGCTCCGCGAGCGAACGGGCCGCCGCCTCCCTGGTGTCGGCGGACAGGTCGAGATCGACCAGATCCGCGGCGATCATCCTGCTCATCGCGGGCTCCCTTGCTCGCTGAGTACTCGGTCGAGGGGTACGTCGGCGGTCACCGTGACCGCCGCCGGATCCAGGTCGCCCGGGGTGGGCATCTCGCTGCCGGGCAGCTGGACGGCGGCCGCGCCGTGGGCGACGGCGGCCGCGAGGGCGCCGGGCCCTTCGCCGCCGGCCGCGAGGAAGCCCGCGAGGGAGGCGTCACCGGCCCCCACGTTGGAGCGGACGGCGTCCACCGGGGCCGAGCCGAACCAGACGCCGGCCGCCGAGACGAGGAGTTGTCCGTCGGCGCCGAGGCTGGCGAGGACGGCGCCCGCGCCCAGTCCCCGGAGCTCCTCCGCCGCCTTGACCGCGTCGCCGACGGTGAGCAGGGGGCGGCCGACGGCCTCGGCCAGCTCGTCGGCGTTGGGCTTGACGACGTCCGGGCGGGCGGTGAGCGCCGCGAGCAGGGACGGACCGGAGGTGTCGAGGGCGATCCGGGCCCCGGCGCCGTGGGCGCGGGTCACGAGCCGGGCGTACCACTCGGGCGCGAGGCCGCGCGGGAGGCTGCCGCAGCAGGCGATCCAGTCGGCGGTGGGCGAGTGGGCGCCGACGGTCGCGAGCAGGGTCTCCGACTCCTCCTCCGTCAGCTCCGGGCCGGGCGCGTTGACCTTGGTGAGGGTCCCGTCCGGCTCGGCGAGCGCGATGTTGGAGCGGGTGTGGCCGGCCACCGGGACCGGGGCGACCTCGATGCCCCGGCCGGCGAGGAGCCGGGCGACGAGCGCGCCGGGGGCCCCGCCGAGCGGGACGACGGCGACGGTGCGGTGTCCGGCGGCGGCGACGGCCCGGGAGACGTTGACGCCCTTGCCGCCGGGGTCGACGCGCTCGGCGGCGGCGCGCAGCACGGCGCCGCGCTCCAGGGCGGGGACCTCGTACGTCCGGTCCAGGGAGGGGTTGGGGGTGACGGTGAGGATCATGCGCGGACGACCTCCGTTCCGGCCGCCTCGATGGCGGCGGCGTCCTCGGGACCGAGGCCGCTGTCGGTGACGATCAGGTCGACGTCGGTCAGGTCGCCGAAGCGGGCGAAGTGCTCCTGGCCGTGCTTGGCGGAGTCGGCGAGGAGGACGACCCGGCGGGCGGCGGCGACGACGGCCCGCTTGACGGCGGCCTCGGCGAGGTCGGGGGTGGTGAGTCCGTGCTCGGGCGAGAAGCCGTTGGCGCCGACGAAGGCGACGTCGGCGCGGATCTCCCCGTACGCCCGGAGCGCCCAGGCGTCGACGGCGGCGCGGGTGCGGTGCCGTACCCGCCCGCCGACGAGGTGGAGGTCGATGCCGGGGTGGTCGGCGAGGCGGGCGGCCACGGGCAGGGCGTGGGTGACGACGGTCAGCGCGCGGTCGAGGGGGAACTCGGCGGCGAGCCGGGCGACGGTCGAGCCGGCGTCGAGGACGACGCTGCCCTCCTCGGGCAGTTCGGCGAGGGCGGCCCGGACGATCCGGTCCTTCTCGTCGGCGGCGGTGGACTCCCGCTCGGCGAGGTCGGGCTCGAAGTCGAGCCGCCCGGCGGGGATGGCGCCGCCGTGCACCCGGCGGACGAGCCCGGCCCGGTCGAGGGCCTTGAGGTCACGCCGTACGGTCTCGGCGGTGACCTGGAACTCCTCGGCGAGGGAGAGGACGTCGACGCGTCCGCTCTCGCGGGCGAGCCGCAGGATCTGTTGCTGACGCTCCGGTGCGTACATGAGGTTTTACGTCCGTTCGATGCCCGAACCTGTGGTTTCAGGGTCAGGCTACGCCCGGGCTTCCGCAAAGTAAACGGATTCGGGCGTGATTCAGGCACAAACGGACATGAGGGGTCGTCCGACCCTGCACGGATGGAGGGGCGGGGGCCGTCCGGACGGAACAGCGGGGGTCGTCGGCACGGAGCACCGGGGGCCGACCGGCCCGCCCGGGCACGACGAAGGGCCCCACCCCCCGGACGTGTCCCGGGGGTGGGGCCCTGCCTGCCGCAGAGCTGCCGCAGGCCTGTCTCAGCCGCGTGGGCGGCTCAGTGCGAGAGCGCCGGCTCCTTCTCGATCACGACGCCGTCGTCGTCACCGCCACCCTCCAGGTGCTGCTTCGGCTTCGCCGGAAGCGCGAACATCACCAGGAAGATCACGGCGAGCACGCCCGCGACCCAGCCCATCGCGTTCTGGAAGGCGTCCGTGAACGCCGCCCCCGCCTCGGCCGGGGACTTCGGCGCGGGCTTGCCGTCGATCACGCCGAAGAAGACCACCGACACCAGGCCGAGCCCGAGCGCGTTGCCCATCTGCCCGGTCGTGTTGATCAGACCGGAGGCCGACCCCGCGTGCTCCTTCGGCACCTCCGAGAGGACCGCGTCCGTCAGCGGCGCCACGATCAGACCCATGCCGAGACCCATGACCACCAGCGGCGGGATCATCTGCCAGGACTCGATCCCGGACCCGTACCGCCCGGCCTCGAAGAGGTAGAGCAGCACGCCCGCGATCATCGTCAGCGCGCCCGCCTGGAGCACCTTCCGGCCGAAGCGCGGCACCAGCTTCTGCACCGAGAGACCGGCGGCCGTCGAGACCGCGATGGAGAACGGCACCCCGGTCAGGCCCGCCCGCAGCGGGCTCCAGCCGAGCCCGATCTGCATGTACAGCGTCCAGACCAGGAAGAAGATGCCCATCACGACGCCGAAGGTCAGCTGCACCGCGATGCCCGCCGCAAAGCTCTTCACCCTGAACAGCGACAGCTCGACGAGCGGCGAACCGTCCTTCGCCGTCTTGTACTTCTCGTACGCGATGAGCGCGGCGAACACGAGCACGCTGCCGGCCATCATCAGGTGGCCCCACAGCGGCCAGTCCAGCTCGCGGCCGCGCGTCAGCGGGTAGATCAGCATCAGCAGCGCGGCCGTCACCAGGAGCATGCCCACGATGTCGAGGCGGAGCGCCTTGGGCGCCTTCGACTCGGTGATGAACTTGCGTCCCAGCAGCAGGCCCGCGATGCCGACCGGCAGGTTGATCAGGAAGATCGGCCGCCACTCCAGGCCCGCGATGTTCCACTGCGTGAGCAGCGCGCCGAGCAGCGGGCCCGAGACCGCGCCGAGACCGATGATCGCGCCGAAGAGGCCGAAGACCTTGCCGCGCTCGTGCGCCGGGAAGGTGACGTGGATGATCGAGAGGACCTGCGGCACCATCATCGCGGCCGCCGCGCCCTGGAGGAGGCGGGAGGCGACCAGCATCTCCTGGTTGGCCGCGAAGCCGCAGAGCGCGGAGGCGACCGTGAAGCCCGCCGTGCCGAGGAGGAAGAGCCGCTTGCGGCCGTAGATGTCACCGAGGCGTCCGCCGGTGATCAGTCCGGCGGCGAACGCGAGCGCGTACCCGGCGGTGATCCACTGGATGGCCCCGAAGGAGGCGCCGAGGTCCCGCTCGATGCTGGGGATCGCGATGTTGACGATCGTCGCGTCGACCAGGTCCATGAAGGCGGCCGTCATGACGATGGCCAGGGCTATCCAGCGTCGCTTGTCGCTCGTGTCGGTGGGGGCCGCGTCCGTGGTGACGCCGGCGTCGTGTGCACTCATACGGAGAAGATAAAGGCCATCTAGGTCAAAAGATGGCCTAGATGGCCCGCATTCTGAAACGTATGACGGACACCCCGGTACGACTCCTGAACCTGCTCTCGCTCCTTCAGACCCCGCGCGAGTGGCCCGGAAGCGAACTCGCCGAACGGCTCTCGGTCTCCCCGCGCACCATCCGGCGGGACATCGACCGGCTCCGCGACCTCGGCTACCCCGTCGAAGCGACCCTCGGCGCGGTCGGCGGCTACCGCCTCGTCGCCGGCACGGCCATGCCGCCGCTCCTCCTCGACGACGAGGAGGCCGTCGCCATCGCCGTCGGCCTGCGCGCCGGGGCCGGGCACGCCATCGAGGGCGTGGAGGAGGCGTCCGTACGGGCCCTGGCCAAGCTGGAACAGGTCCTCCCGGCCCGCCTCCGGCACCGGGTCTCCACCCTCCAGAACGCGACGCTCCCCCTGACGCGGGGCGACGGCGCCACGGTCGCCCCCGCGACCCTGACCACCCTGGCGGGCACGGTGACGGGCCGGGAGAAACTGCGCTTCGGCTACCGGGCGGGCGACGGGGCCGAGACGAAACGCCTGGTCGAGCCCTACCGACTGGTCTCCACCGGCCACCGCTGGTACCTCGTGGCTTACGACCTGGAGCGCGACGACTGGCGCACCTTCCGGGTGGACCGGGTCAGCGACCCGCTCGCCACGGGAGCCCGCTTCACCCCGCGCGACCTGCCGGCCGGCGACGCCGCCCAGCTCCTCGCCCGCTCCATGTCCCGGACCCAGCCCGAACTCGACCTGGACGTCACCTTCGAGGCCCCCGCCGACTTCGTCACGGCCCGCCTCCCCTCCCACCTGGTCCCCACCCCGACGGGCCCGACCACCTGCCGGCTCCGCACCCGCTCGGCGGACTCCGTCGAATGGCTGGCCCTCCGCCTGGCCCTGGTGGACGCCCCCTTCACGATCCACGGCCCCGGCTCCCTCCACCAGTACGTGGAACACCTGGCGGGCCGCCTGGCCGCGTCGACACGGGGGTGAACGCGGAGAGGGGCCCGGGGACGGATACGTCCCCGGGCCCCTCTCTCCGGCCGCACTAGGCCACCGCGTCGAAGCCCGTGTCGTGGGCCATCTTCTTCAGTTCCAGAAGCGCGTGCTTCTCGATCTGGCGGATCCGCTCACGCGTGAGGCCGTGCTGCTTGCCGACCTCCGTCAGCGTCCGCTCGCGCCCGTCCTCGATCCCGTACCGCATCCGGATGATGGACGCCGTCCGGTGGTCGAGCTTGTCGATGAGGTCGTCGAGCTCCTCGCTGCGCAGCAGCGTGAGCACCGACTGCTCCGGCGAGACCGCCGACGTGTCCTCCAGGAGGTCGCCGAACTGCGTCTCGCCCTGGTCGTCCACCGACATGTTCAGCGAGACCGGGTCGCGCGCCCAGTCCAGCACGTCGACGACCCGCTCCGGCGTCGAACCGAGCTCCGTGGCGACCTCCGCGGGCTCGGGCTCCCGCCCGTTCTCCCGGTTGAACTCGCGCTGCACCCGCCTGATCCGACCGAGCTCCTCCACCAGGTGGACGGGGAGCCGGATCGTGCGGGACTGGTCGGCGATGGACCGGGTGATGGCCTGGCGGATCCACCACGTCGCGTACGTGGAGAACTTGAAGCCCTTCGCGTAGTCGAACTTCTCGACCGCGCGCACCAGGCCCGCGTTCCCTTCCTGGATCAGGTCGAGCAACGGAAGTCCGCTGCGCGGGTAGCGCCGGGCGACGGCCACGACGAGCCGCAGGTTGGACTTGATGAAGAGCTCTTTGGCCCGCTCGCCCGCGGCGACCAGCGCTTCGAGCTCCTCACGGGCGGCTCCGCCCGCCTCGCTCTCGATCTCCCCCTCGAGGATCTGCCGGGCGTAGACACCCGCCTCGATCGTCTGGGAGAGCTCGACCTCCTTGGCGGCGTCGAGCAGGGGTGTGCGCGCGATCTCGTCGAGGTACATGCCGACCAGGTCGCGGTCGGCGATCTCCCCGCCCACGGCGCGAACGCTGCTTGCCCGGCCGGCCCCGCTCTTGGCGGAGGTCTGACGACGGGCGACGGCACGGGTTGCCATGCGTGCTCCCTTGCTGAGTAGGTCGCGACACCCTTTCGGGTGCCCTGCATCCGACGGAAACAACGACTGGAATCAGGACAGAATTCCCACCCGGCACATGGATTTTCGCGATCATGCAGTATCCTGCGCGGCCGCCGCCCCTGGGGGCATGCCTTCGATATCCACGGAAGTGCAGGTCAGACCGGGCACGGAGGGTTTCCCGGCGCCGCTCGCGAGGCCCTCGACCACACTGTCGGTGAGACCGCGATCACACGCGCCGCCGTCTGTTCAGACGCCGGGACGGGCCGATGGGTTGCCCGCCCCTCCCGGGATGCCGAAGGAGAGGACCTCCGGCCCGGAAGGGCCCGCGCCTCCGGCCCCGGACGGGCCGTCCTCGCGGCCTCGGGCGGGAGGCCTAGGTCCCCAGCCCGTTACGCCCCCGCCCCTCCCCGCCCTAGCGTCGCCCCATGAGCGACGCACCCGGCACCGCCCTGTCCAGCACCGACGCACCCGGCGCCGCCCCGTCCGGCGCCGCCCCGCACCGCGCCGACGACGCCCCGCACCGCACGCCCGCACCCGGCGCCGACGCGTCCGGCACCCTCGACGAAGCCCTCGAACGCCTCCACACCACCGGCCCCGAGCGCGACGGCTGGCTCAGCAACCACGCCCCCATGGCCGTCGAGGCCCTGGTCCGCCACGGCCGCGCCCCGGCCGTGCACCGCTGGCTGGATCAGTACGCCCACAAGCTGGAGGAGCCGCCGCCCCCGTCCCGCCCGGTCACCGCCGGCGACTGGCACGAGGCGCTCGGCGACCCGGCCCGGACCACCGACTGGACCCGTTTCTTCGCGCGGGAGCTCGACGGCGCCGAGGCGCGCCCCTGGCGGGAGGTCCTCGCCGAGTGGTGGCCCCGGCTGCTCCCGGGCATCGCGGGAGGTGCCACGCACCCCGTGATCCGCACCGGTCACGCCGTACGGACCCTCCTGACGCCCGGGGAGGCCGGGACGGCGCCGCGCCGGGCCGAGCTGGCGCACGCCCTCGGCTACTGGGCAGCCCGCCACCGGCCCCTCCCGTCGCTGACCCCGCTGGCCGTGGCGCCGGACGCGGCCGCCGCCCTCGACGCCGTACCGCCGGTCCCGGAGCAGGACGGCGGGATCCGGGCCCGGCTCGCGCAGCTGACGGCCTTCCCCGACTGGGGCACGGCGCCGGACCCGGACACGGCTCGGGCGCTGCTCACCGACCTGGTGACGGCGGCGACGCACCGGTACGCGACCCACGGCCACGGCGAGCCGATCATGCTGGTGCACGCCGCGACCGCGCCGAACGCCGTGCTGCGCGCCCTGCCCGCGCTCCCCCGCGAGCTGTGGGCGCCGAGTCTGGCGGCGGCGTGGGCGGCGGCGGCCGCGGTGACCGCCGCGTACACACCGCCGGAGGCGGGCCCGTACGCGACGACCTCCCTCACCGCCGAGGAGGTCTTCGAACGGGCGGCGGCGCACGGGGACGACCACACGATCAAGTTCACGGACACGGCGCTCGACGTGGGCGACCCGCTCGCGCTGGCCGCCGCCGTCCGCTCCATCGAGCTGAACACCCCGGCGTTCTGATGCCGGCCCGGGCCGCGGGGCTCCGGGGCTGGGGGCTCCGGGGCCGCAGGGCTTCGGGGCTGCGGGGCCGCGGGCCCGCGAGGCCGCGGGCTCAGCCGAACTGGACCGACCGCTTGGCGAGACCCAGCCAGAACCCGTCGATCACCGACCGCTCCGCGTCGAGGTCCCCGGCCGCGTCCGCCGCGCCCATGGTGACGAAGAGCGGGGCGAAGTGCTCCGTACGCGGGTGGGCGAGGCGTCCGGCCGGCGACTTGTGCTCGAAGTCGAGCAGCGCGTCGACGTCGTGCGCGGCGAGGGCCTCGTACCCCCAGGCGTCGAACTCGGCGGACCAGCCCGGCACCCCGCCGCCGGTGTGGCGGAGGGCGGCGAGGTTGTGGGTGAAGAAGCCGCTGCCCACGATCAGGACGCCCTCGTCGCGGAGCGGCGCGAGCTTGCGCCCGATGTCCATGAGGCGGCGCGGGTCGAGGGTCGGCATGGAGATCTGGAGCACGGGGATGTCGGCGCCGGGGAACATCTCGACGAGCGGCACGTACGCGCCGTGGTCGAGACCCCGGTCGGGGATGTCCTGCACGGGCGTGCCGGGCGCGCGGAGCAGCTTGCGGACGGACTCGGCCAGCCGGGGCGCGCCGGGGGCCGCGTACTGGACGCGGTAGTAGTGCTCGGGGAAGCCCCAGAAGTCGTAGACCAGCGGGATCGTCTCGGTGGCGCCGAGGGCGAGCGGGGCCTCCTCCCAGTGGGCGGAGATCATGAGGATCGCCGTGGGGCGCGGGAGGTCGGCGGACCAGGCGGCGAGCTCGCCGGGCCAGACGGGGTCGTCGGCGAGCGGCGGGGCGCCGTGGGACAGGTAGAGGGCGGGCATCCGTTCGAGCGTGGTGTCCATGGCGACGGCCTCCGGCTTCCGGCGTTGGCGAGGGCGTGATTCTTGAAACTTCAAGTTCACTCCTGCGCAGGATAAGCCGACATAGTTCAACTTTCAAGAACGAGTCGTACGATGGGAACCATGGGAGACATGACCGAACCACGCTGGCTCAGCGACGAGGAGCAGCACGTCTGGCGCTCGTACCTGCACGCCACCACGCTCCTGGAGGATCACCTCGACCGCCAGTTGCAGCGCGACGCCGGGATGCCGCACATCTACTACGGCCTGCTCGTCCAGCTCTCCCAGGCACCCCGCCGGCGGCTGCGGATGACCGAGCTCGCCAAGAGCGCCAAGATCACCCGTTCCCGCCTCTCCCACGCGATCGCCCGGCTGGAGAAGAACGGCTGGGTCCGCCGCGAGAACTGCCCCTCCGACAAGCGCGGACAGTTCGCGCAGCTCACGGACGAGGGCATGGAGGTACTGCGCAGGACCGCGCCGGGCCATGTGACGGCCGTACGCCAGGCCCTCTTCGACCGGCTCGCGCCCGAGCAGGTCGAACAGCTCGGCGCGATCATGCGCGTCATGGCCGAGGGCCTCGAACCGGCGGACCCGGACGCGGACCTGCCCTGGCTCCGCTGAGCACGGGGCTCGCGGAACCAGGGCGGGTGACGGTCAGGGCGGGAACCGTGACGGGTGACGGCCGGAGTGGGGAATCGGGCCGGGTGACGGCCGCCAGGGTGGGGAACCGGGCTCGGGTGACGGCCGCCAGGGTGGGGAACCGTGACGGGTGACGGCCGCCAGGGTGGGGAACCGGGCTCGGGTCAGTGGGCGATGACCGGGACCTTCATCTCGTCGTCGGCGCCCGCGCCGGACCCGACGACGGCCCCGGTGTCCGGCTTCCCGGTGTTGATCAGGACGAAGGCGATCGCGGCCGAGGCGACCAGGATGCCCACGGCCCACCAGATGGCCGCGGTGTAGCCCTCGACCATGCCCTGGAGCTGGAGCAGCTTCTGGGCGGCCGGGGTGGTCGCGCCCGCCGCGTTGTCCGTCAGGTACGCGGTGGTCGCCGAGGCGGCGATCGTGTTCAGCAGGGCCGTACCGATGGCGCCGCCGACCTGCTGCGAGGTGTTGACCATCGCGGAGGCCACACCGGCGTCACGCGGGTCCACGCCGAGCGTCGCGAGCGACATCGCCGGCATGAAGGCCGTACCCATGCCCAGGCCGAGCAGCAGCTGCGCGGGCAGGATCAGACCGGCGTACGAGGTGCCGATCTCCAGCTGGGTGAGGAGCAGCATGCCGAGGCCGGCGGTCAGGAAGCCGGGGGCCATGAGCAGGCGCGGCGGGACGCGGGTCATCAGCCGCGTGCCGATCTGCGTCGATCCGATGATCATGCCCGCGATCATCGGGAGGAACGCGAAGCCCGTCATGACCGGCGAGTAGCCCTTCACGACCTGGAGGTAGTAGGTCAGGAAGAGGAAGAGGCCGAACATCGAGATGACGGCGAGACCCAGGGACAGGTAGACACCGCCGCGGTTGCGGTCGGTCAGGACGCGCAGCGGGAGCAGCGGGGACTTCACCCTCGCCTCGGTGAGCACGAAGGCGAGGAGCAGGACGGCCGAGCCGACGAAGAGGCCGATGGTGCCGGTGTCGCTCCAGCCCTCGGACTCGGCGCGGGTGAAGCCGTACACGAGCGCGACCAGGCCCAGGGTGGACAGGATGACGCCGGGGATGTCGAGCGTGGAGCGGTTGCGGCCGCCCGCGGGCTCGCGGATGACCAGGTACGCGCCGACGGCGGCGACCACGGCGAACGGGATGTTGACGAAGAAGGTCCAGCGCCAGTTCAGGTACTCGGTGAGGAATCCGCCGAGGATCAGACCCACGGCGCCGCCACCACCGGCGATCGCGCCGTAGATGCCGAAGGCCTTGGCGCGCTCCTTGCCGTCGGTGAAGGTCACGGCGAGCAGCGAGAGCGCGGCGGGCGCGAGGAGCGCGCCGAAGGCGCCCTGGAGCGCGCGGGCACCGAGCATCATCGCCTCGCCGGTCGCGGCCCCGCCGAGTGCGGAGGCGAGGGCGAAGCCGATCAGGCCGACGACGAAGGTGCGCTTACGGCCCCACAGGTCGGCGATGCGGCCGCCGAAGAGGAGCAGACCGCCGAAGGCGAGGGCGTAGGCGGTGATGACCCACTGCCGGTTGCCGTCCGAGATGCCGAGGTCCTGCTGCGCGGAGGGCAGGGCGATGTTCACGATCGTCGCGTCGAGCACGACCATCAGCTGGGCGAGGGCGATGAAGACGAGCGCTTTCCAGCGGCCGGGGTCGGCTTGGGTCACGGTGTCGTCGGGGATTTTCGGCATGGGGGTAGCCACCTCTTGGCGCGTACTGGTGAAAAAGGACGTAAAAGCGATGGGGGTCGTGCGGGGCGTACAGGTCACGCGGGTCGTACAGGTCACGCGGGTCGTGCGGGTCGTAAAGGTCACGCGGGTCATGCGGGTCGCACGGGTCACACAGATCGTGCGGGTCAGGCGGGTCGCACGGGTCGTCCGACGGGTTCAGCCGGACGGGCGGCCCCGACCGGCGGTCACGGCGTGCGCGGCGAGCAGGAGTCGCGCCTCAGGTCCTCCAGGGTCGCGGCCGTCCCGGGCA
The DNA here is from genome assembly GCF_040296665.1 of Streptomyces sp. NPDC002057. Classification (NCBI taxonomy): domain Bacteria; kingdom Bacillati; phylum Actinomycetota; class Actinomycetes; order Kitasatosporales; family Streptomycetaceae; genus Streptomyces; species Streptomyces sp. NPDC002057. The sequence continues at coordinate 120,927 of NZ_JBEOXR010000005.1, read as the reverse complement.
GCTCGGAGCGCGCGGGCGCCTCCAGGCCGTCGAGGAACAGTTGCAGGTGACGGTGGACGAACTGGTCGAAGTTGGCGCCGCAGGCCGTACCCGGCAGGGGGCGGGTCAGCTGGGACACCGCCACCATCAGGTCTCCGACGCCGACGTCGGAGCGGAGCCGGCCGGCCCGCTGGGCGCGGTCGACGAGCGACTGGACGGCTTCCTCCAGGCGTTCGCGTTCGGCCGTCAGGTCGGGGTGGTCCTTGTCGAAGGCCCCGTCGAGCATCGGGCACAGGGCGCCGATGCGTTCGTCGGCGGCGGCGTGGGTGAAGCGCCGGAGGGCGGCGAAGGTGTCGTCCTCCTCCGTGGCCCGCTCGGCGAGCTCGGTGACGCGGGCCATGATCGAGAGCACGACCTCGCGGACGAGGTCGTTGCGCTCGGGGAAGTTCCGGTAGAGCGTGGCGTTCCCGACGCCGGCCCGGCGCGCGACCTCGTCGTACGGCACCTGGGGGCCGAACTCGACGAACATCTCGCGGGCGGTCGTCACGATCCGCTCGCGGTTGCGCAGGGCGTCGGCGCGCGGTCGGGGTACGCGGCGGGCGGGCGCGGTGTCGGCGACGTCGCTGGTCACGCCGCGGCCTCCTCACTTCACTCGTCACTCGGGGTCTCCGGCTCTTCCGCCGGACCCTTCGGTTCCGGGGACGGACTCCCCACTTCGCTGAACACAGTCATAAACGGGGACCGAGTCCCCGGTTATTTCCCGCCACACATGTGACCTGGGTCACATGTCGGGTGCCGGCCGGAATACCCACGATCGGGCCACCCGGCGCGCGCGCCGCAACCTCTCGTCACAGGCTGATCGCACAGCGCGGTCGCCCGCGGACCCATGGGGTCACGGGCGGCCGCACGCCGGGACGGACGCGACCCGCGTGGGCCCGCGCCGGGACGGACGGGGCCACGCGGGCCCCTGCCCGAACGGATGCGGCTCACGCGGACCCCTGCCGGAACGGATGCGGCCCCCACGGACCCGCGCTGACCGGAAGGGGTCGTTCCGCCGACCTGCCCCCTCGGAGAGGCGACCGTATGCAGCACCCCCGCCGACGGATACGCAGACCCGTCGCCCTGGCCGCGACCACGGCGCTCTCCCTCACGCTGCTCGCCTCCGCGAGCTCCACCCTGCCCGGCCCCGCCCCCGCCTCGGCCGGCCCGGTGGCCGCCGCGCCCGGCGGAGCCCAGCTGGGGCCGTGCCGCATCGCGACCACGATGGGCGTGCAGATGTCGGAGGGGCTGCCCACCGCCCCCGGATACGTGCGCTCCACGGGCCAGGTCAGGGCCCTCAACCTGATGATCGACTTCCCGGACGCCACCGGCGACGGCACGGCGATGAGCCGCTTCCGCGAGTTCTTCCCGCAGACCGCCGAGTGGTTCCGCACCAGCTCGTACGGGCGCCTGCACTACCGCGCCGAGGCCCCGATACCCGACTGGCTGCGGATGCCCAAGGCGTTCTCCGCGTACGGGATCGAGCGCGGCTCACCGTACGAACCGGGCTACCGCTCCCTCGTCGAGGACATCGTGAAGGCGGCCGACCCGAAGGTGGACTTCAGCGCGTACGACCTGGTCAACGTCCTCGTCACACCGAACGCCGGGCCCTCGGCCCTCGACACCGTCCTGTCCGTGACCTTCTCCGGCAACGACGACGCCCCCTACGCGGACGGCGTGCCGCTCGCCAACACGTCCTTCGTCTACAGCCGCCAGGACGACGGCTCCGGCAGCTTCGCCGAGACCGGCTACCGCGTCCTGCCGCACGAGAACGGGCACGTCTTCGGGCTGCCCGACCTGTACACCTCGGACGGCGGCGGGACCGTCGGGCACTGGGACATCATGTCCGAGGACTGGGGGGCCAACAACGACCTGCTCGGCTGGCACAAGTGGAAACTGGGCTGGCTCGACAACGACCAGGTCGGCTGCGCGTCCGACCCCGGCACCGGCGACTACACCCTCACCCCGCTGGCCGTCCCGGGCGGCCCCAAGCTCGCCTTCGTCCCGCTCTCCGACACCTCCGGGTACGCGGTCGAGGTCCGCAGCAAGGACGGCAACGACGAGGCGGTCTGCGAACAGGGCGTCCTCGTCTACCGGGTGGAGTCCGACGTGGACACCGGCCACGGCCCGGTGACCGTGTCCGACAGCGAGCACGCGAGCGGCGGCTGCACGCGCCGCGCGAACGTCCACGCGGAGCTGTCGGACGCCCCCTACCGCCCCGGCGAGACCTTCACGGACCGCGCCAACGGCATAAGGATCACCGTCCTGGACGAGGACGAGAACGGCACCTACCGGGTCCGGATCACCCGCCCGTGACCAGGCTGCCCCTCAGCTCGCGCTTGAGGAGCTTCCCGGTCGGGTTCCGGGGCAGCTCCTCCTCCCGTACGAGGACCCGGGCGGGCACCTTGAAGGCGGCGAGGCGCGCGCCCACGTGCGCGCGCAGCTCCTCGACCCCGACGGCGGCGCCGGGCCGCAGCCGGACGACGGCCGCGACCTCCTCCCCGAGGAGGGGATGCGGGACGCCGAGCACGGCGGCGTCGACGACGTCGGGGTGCTCGTGCAGGACGCCCTCGACCTCGACGCAGTAGACGTTCTCGCCGCCGCGGATCACCATGTCGGTGAGCCGGTCGACGACGAAGACCCGCCCCTCAGCGTCCACGCGCCCGAGGTCCCCGGTCCGGAACCACCCGCCGTCGGCGAACGCCGCGCGGGTCGCCGGCTCGTCCCCCCAGTACCCCCGGATCAGCGACTGCCCGCGCAGCCACAGCTCCCCCACACCCTCCGCGTCGGGCCGGTCGACCCGCACCTCGGTGACGGGCGAGGGCCGGCCGACGCTCCCGGGATGGGCGCGGTACTCGGCGCCGACGTTCGACAGGACCCCGCCGCAGGTCTCGGTGAGCCCGTAGCCGTTCCGGGGCTCGACGCGCTCCCCGTACCCGGCGGAGATCCCGTCGACGATGCCCGGCGGGGCGGCGGCGCCCCCGGTGCTGAGCAGGGTGAGGCTCTCCAGCCGGTCGCCGGTCGCCCGGGCGAGGTCGAGGAGCTGGAGCGCGGTGGTCGGCACCCCGGCGTAGTGCGTGACGCGATGCTCGCGGATCAGCTCCAGGGCCCGGCCCGCGTCCCACTTCCGCATCATCACCAGCGTCCCGCCGGCCGCCATGACCCCGTAGAACGACGTGAACGCGGCCACGTGGAAGAAGGGGAAGGTGGTCAGCGAGACGGGTGCGGGCCCCGTCCCGGGCACGTCACCGCGCGCGAGGGCCGCGGCGGCGGCGAAGTACCGGGGGTTCATGGCCGCCCCGGCCTGCGCGAGATGGGTGGCGACGGCGCCCTTGGGCCGCCCGGTGGTGCCGGAGGTGTAGACGACGGTGGCGTCGTGCTCGGGCAGGACGTCGACGGGCGGCGGCCCGAGGAACGGATCGGTGTCGGGCACGTACGCCCGGAAGCCCGAGGGAAGCGGCCCTTCCGGCTCGAAGACGATCCCGGGCACCCGGTTCCGCCCGGCCCACTCCTCGGCCCGCCCGACCCGCTCCCCGTCGACGAGCAGCACGCCCGGGGCACAGTCGTCGAGCGCGTACGCGAACTCGTCCTCGGTCCACCAGGCGTTGAGGGGTACGGCGACGAGCCCGGCGAGCTGGGCGGCCCAGAAGGCGATCTGCCACTCGGGCAGGTTCCGCATGGCGACGACGACACGGTCGCCCGGGCGCAGCCCGCACTCCCCGAGAAGCCGCCGGGCGAGCCCACAGGAGGCGTCGAAGAACTCCCGATACGTCAGAACCCGCCCCTCGGCCACGAGGAAGACCTGGTCCCCGTACCCCCAGACGACCTCGACGAACTCGCGCAGGGTCCGCGGCCCGGAGGCGTAGACCCCCTCGCTCACCTCGAAGGGCGCCCCGACAGCGGTCAGCCGCGCTTCCACCACGAGCCCTCCTCGACACCTGCTCCACCGGCCCGGCGACGCTATGCGCCCCGCGCGAACAGGGTCAACCCCGCACCGGGACGCGCCGCAGCCGGCACAGGCCCCCGGAGACCACGGCACCGAAGCGGGCGAGCGGCGGCACAACGGCGAGCGCCGGATTCACATGACCGGGGACGAGAACGCCGCCCCCCGGACCGCGTCGTACCGCCGCAGGGTGCCGGGCGCGAACCGAGACCCCAGACAAACGACAAGCCCCACCAGGACAGCCGCACCGACGAAGAGCCCCACGACGAGCACTCCGGGTTCGTGCCCCCGCCAGGGACCGGCAGCCAAGCCCACGTCAGCCCCCCTCAGGTCCTCACGAGGACCGTGGCCCACCGCCCACCCACAGGAAAGACCACACCCACCCCACCAAAGATCACGCACCCCACGGAACACAACGCGGCCAGACCCTGTCCCCCGTACACCGACCACACCACCCGCTACACTGACGGCGGCGAAGCGACCCCACGGGCCGCTCCCCACCCGGCCTTCGTAGCTCAGGGGATAGAGCACCGCTCTCCTAAAGCGGGTGTCGCAGGTTCGAATCCTGCCGGGGGCACAGGGACATGGGCCACACCTGAACGTTGGGGTGTGGCCCATCGACGTCAACGGCCGGCCTCGCACCCGTACGTCTCACGCGCGGGAGTCGCTTCCTGTGGTCAGGAAGGCTCTCGTCGCGGCGCTGCTCGATGAGGACGCCCAACGTGGCGCACCTCAGGTCGTCGACGCGTTCGCCCGGCGTATGTCTGAGGACCCGGGCGGGCTTCCCTTCTGACCGCCACACCAGCGTCAGAAGGGCTCACCACAAGCGCGAAGGCCGCGCCTGAAGGTTCAGGTGCGGCCCTCGGTGGTTCTGGGGTTCATCGCACCACGACGTTGTGGGCCGGGATGATCGTGGGCTGGAGGTCGGGGTGGCCCAGGGCGGTCAGGATGGGGGCGAAGGTCTTCGCGTGGGTCTCCAGGGCTTCCGCGCTTTCCCAGACCTCGGTCACGCGGAATCCTCCGTCGATCGGGCCCGCCGCGTGGGAGACGAGGCCGGGGTTCGGCAGGTCCGCGAACCGGGTGAAGCCGCGTCCGGCGGTCACGCGCTCGATGACCGTGTCGTAGAGCTCCTGTCCGGCGCCCGGGAGGTCGAAGGTGACGATGATGGCCATGCGGATGCCCCTGTCTCGGTCCGCCGCGCGGCCGCGGCAGTGCCCGCGAGCATAGCGGTAGGTAAGTGGACGGGTTCGGAGAGTGATTGTGAGGAGATCGCGGGCCTTGTTGAGGGGGCAGGGAGTCGGTAGTTTCGCGGTGTGGAACCACTGCCGTTCGTCGACGAGCACTCCGTCGTCGTCGGCGTGCGCGGTGAGGTGTTGTGGCCTCGGCTTCTGCTCGGGGTCGAGCGGGCGCTCTCGGGGGCCTTCGGCGCCTGGTACGTGCGGCGCGTGCGCGGGGTGCCCCGTGGGCATGCCGGGGTCCGGCCGCTTGCCGAGGGTTCGGAGTATCCCGGGTTCCGGGTCGTCCGGGTGCTGCCCGGGCGGGAGCTGGCCCTGGAGGGCCGCCACCGGTTCTCCACGTACAGCCTCGTGTTCCGGATCCAGGAGCTGACGGACGGGCGCTGCCGGCTGCGCGCCGAGACCCGGGCCGTCTTTCCCGGCGCGGCCGGGTGGGTCTACCGGCTCCTCGTCATCCGCAGCGGCGGCCACGCCCTCGGGATGCGCCGGATGCTCGACGGGTACCGCAGGCCGTAGCCCGCGTCAGCGCAGTTCCTCCGGGCAGGCCGTGCCCCTGGAGAGCTTGTACGGGGCCGCCAGGCGGTAGACGCCGGGCTTCGGGGCGATCAGTTCCGTCCACTCGTCGCCCTCCACGTCCGCCTCCGTCTTGAAGAGGCAGCCGTGCTCGTTGGCGAAGACCTTCGGGATCTCGGTGTCCGACTCCTCGCGGGCCAGCTTCGAGGCCTCGGTCTCCTGCGGGGGTTCGACCTTGGCGCCGTTCTCGTCGATGAGCGCCAGCCACGGCGAGTACGGGACCCGGATGAGGACCCGGCCGGGGGTGCCGACGCGGATCACGACCTCGTTCTCCTCCGCGCTCCGCACCTCGGCCGGCGGGTCGGCGAGCGGGGTCGGGTTCTCGACCTCGTACAGGCGCCAGTTCTCGTCCGACCAGACCTGGTTCAGGTACGGCAGGCCCTCGCCGACCAGTTCCGCCTCCTGCTCGGCGCCCGAATCGGGGGCCCCGGTGGGCAGCACCACGTAGTGGACGGCCCAGCGGTGGAGCCAGTCCTCGTAGTTCACCGCGTTCAGGGTGTCGTCGTAGAAGAGCGGGTTGCGCTCCATGTCCGCCTGGCGGTTCCAGCCCCGCGCCAGGTTGATGTACGGGCTGAGCGCCGAGGACTCGCGGTGGCTGGACGCCGGGACGACCTCCACCCGCGCCTTGCCCGCGTCCCGTACCTGGAGCTGGTTGATCAGCGGCGCGAGCTCGCGCGCCCAGGAGGCGTCGGGGGCGGTGCGGATCACGTCGTCGACGCCCTTGAAGCCGATCCAGAAGTTCAGGCCGGCGAAGGCGAGCAGCAGCGCGTACCAACGGCGTGAACGCGGCGCCGTGTACGGCAGGGCCGCGAGCAGCACGACGCCCGCGAAGAGCATCGGGAGCCGCGAGATGTTCGAGCCGATCTGCGAGTCGATCAGCCAGGTGAGCAGCGTGCCGACCGTGTACACGGCGGCGGCCGTGCGGACCGTCCGCCAGTCCCTCGGGACCAGCACGAAGACCAGGGCGCCGAACAGCAGCGGCAGCGCGGTCGAGCCGAACGCCATCGGCTGCGTGCCCGAGAAGGGGAAGAGCCAGGAGGAGAGGGCGACCACGAGCACCGGGGCGAGACCGAGGGCGTACGCGCCCGGGCGCCGGCGGTTCAGGAACAGCGCCGCCGCCGCGACCCCCAGGAAGAGCCCCGCGACCGGGCTGCACGCCGTCGCCAGACCGGCGAGCGGCGCGGCCACCGCGGCCTTCGCCCAGCGCTTGCGGCGCCAGCGGTGCGGCCAGCAGAACACGGCCGCCACCGCGCCGACCGCGAACATCATGCCGAGGCCGAAGGTCACCCGCCCCGACAGGGCGTTGCACAGGAACGCGAAGACGCCCGCGACCGAGCAGGCCAGCGGATTGCGGACCGCCCGCACCCGCACCAGGATCAGCGCGGTCAGCGCGGCCGACAGGGTCCCGGCGATCATCATCGTGCTGCGCACGCCGAGCAGCGACATCAGGTACGGCGACACGACGCTGTACGAGACCGGGTGCATCCCGCCGTACCAGGCGAGGTTGTACGCGGAGTCAGGGTGCCGGCCGACGAACTCGGCCCACGCGTCCTGCGCGGCCAGGTCCCCGCCGCTGTTGGCGAAGAAGAAGAACCACAGGATGTGGGTGACCGCCGCGAGGCCCGTGGCCGCCATGACCGTGTAGCGGCGCTTCCGCCGCGGAGTCTGTCTCCGGGCCGGGGCCTGGGCGGGAGGCGCCGGGGCCGGCCGCTGCGCCGGTAGCACTATTCGCGAAGGGGAAGAGGCTTCCCCGTTCCCCGAGTCGGAGTCCAGGGGGGAAGGAGCGCCGGAAGGGCTGCCGGAAGGGGCGTCGGAAGCCGTGCCGGAGTCAGGGTCGGAGTCCGCGCGGTCGGCGCGTTTCGGCTCGGCGGTGGTCACTGCGGCCCTTTCCCGTGCTGCCCGGCTCTCTTCCCCCGTGCGTCATGTGTGCGCACGCATGGTTCTCGTCCCCCGGAAACGCTAACAGCAGGGCGCCCCGGAGAACCGGGGCGCCCAGCCGAGCGAGTGGCTTCTCAGCCCACGCGGGTGAGCTTCTTGTCGAAGCCCGGCTCCACCAGGTCCGCCTGGAGGGCGACGGGAGAGCTGACCTTGCCGACGCCGGTGCCGATCGACACCTGGCCGACGACGTCGCCCGCCTTGCCGGTGTGCGCGAGGGCCTTGCCGCCGTCGGTGAGCTCCAGCTTCACCTGGAGACCCGGCCAGCCGACCGCCCGCAGCTCCTTGGTGGCGACGACCGGGGTCCGGCCGCCGAGGCCGTCGTCCACGTAGCCGAGGATCTGGCCCTTGCGGACCACGGCGGCCGAGGTGACGTCCTTCTGCGCCTTCTTGATCAGCTCGTAGCTGTAGTCGATGGAGAGCTGGAGCTTCTCACCGAGCTGCTTCGCGTCCTTGGCCCCCATCACGATGCCGAGGATGCGCCGGTTCTTGCCGTCGACGACCGTGTTCGCCGACCAGAGCAGGTTGCCGCCGGCCGGGGTGGAGGAGCCGGTCTTGATGCCGCTCACACCCGGCTTGAGCAGGATGTTGTTGTTGTTCTCGATCCGGCCGGGGATGCCGTCGACGGTCACGTTCGGCATGTTCACGATCTCGCGGAACACGTCGTACTGCATGACCGCCTTCGCCAGCTTCAGCTGGTCCTGCGGGGTCGACACGGTGCTGTCGAGCAGACCCGACGGGTCCGTGTACGTCGACTGCGACATGCCCAGGTCCTTGGCCGCGGCGTTCATCTTCTCGACGAACGCGGCCTCCGAACCGGCGTCCCAGCGGGCCAGCAGCCGGGCCACGTTGTTCGCGGACGGGATCATGAGGAGCTGCAGGAGCTCCTTCTCCGTGTACGTCTGGCCCTCCTGGACCGCCGCCGTCGACTCGTGCTCCGCCTTGCCCTGATCGGCGGCCTTCTTGTCGATCTCGATCTCGGGGCCCTTCTGGTTCCCCTTGAGCGGGTGGTCGCGGAGGATCACGTACGCCGTCATCGTCTTCGTGACGCTCGCGATCGGGGCCGGCTTCTGCGCCCCGTACGTGCCCATCGAACCGACGCCCTCGACCTCGACGGCGCCCTGTCCCTCGGTGGGCCACGGCATCTTCAGCTCGCCGCCCTCGAAGGAGAAGGTCGGCGCGGCGGAGAGCGTGAGAACGGGCGCGGGCAGCGGGCGGACCATCTGCACGATCGCAAAGACGATCAGCACGAGCAGCACCAGCGGGGTCCAGATCCGCACCCGGCGCATGGTCGTCCGCAGCGGGGTCGGCGCGGGCGGCGGCGTGTTCGTCAGCTCGGCGAGCAGGTCGAGCGGGGGCAGCGGCGGCAAGGGCTGCTGCCGCGTCCGCTCGGGCTCGGCGAGAGCCGGCGACGGCACGGGCGCCGGAGCCGGCTTCGCCGCGGGAGCGGCAGCGGAGGCCGCGGAGGCGGCGGGCTTGGGCGCCCCGGGCGTCTGGGGGGCCTTGGGGGCTCCCGGGGCCTTGGAGGCGGCCTCCTGGGCCTTCTGCTCGGCCGGGATGTCCGCACGCAGCGGCAGGAAGGTGCTCGTGCGCTCGCTGTCGGAGCCCTCGCGCAGGGACGGCGGGAGCTTCAGCGCGGTCGTCGGCTGGTCCACGGGCGGCGCGGCCGGCGGCCGGACGGCCTTGAACATGGTCGTCGGCTGGTCGACCGGCTCCTCGTCGACGTCGCCGGAGCCGTCGTCAGGGCCGTCGTCGGGGCCGTTGGCCTGGACGTAGACGGGGACGTCATCGGAGGCGTCATCGGAGGCATCGGGGGCGTCGGCGGTGGTGTCGGTGGCGCCTTCGGTCGCCGAGTCGTCCGAGGACGGCTCCTCGCGCTTCGGCGCCTCCGCCGGCTTCCGCGACGCGAACCAGGACTCCGCGGGCGCCTTCGCCTCGGCGGACGCCGTCGCCTGGACGGGCTCCTCGTCCGCGTCGTCGTCCGCGTCGGCCTCCGCCTCGTCCTCGGGCTCGGCGTCCTCCGGCTCGTCCCCGTCCCCGTCCTCGGGGTCGTCCTCGGGGTCGTCCTCATCGGCCGTGTCCGACTCCGCGTCAGACGCGGAGGCGGAGGCAGACGCAGGCTCAGGCTCGGTCAGCGACTCCGCATCCGGCTCCGGCTCGTCCGCGCCGGACTCGCCGGCCTCGGCCCCGTCCTCGACCTCGGCCCCAGTCGCCGACCCCGAACCCTCGGCCGCCGTCGAAGCCGCGCCCTCGGACTCGCCCTCGGACTCCGCCTCCGGCTCCTCCGCCGTCGCGACCCACGCCGCCACCGCGGCCTTCAGGCGCTCGCTCTCCGGCTCCGGCGTGGCCGCCGGCGCGTCGTCCTCCGGAGTCCGCGGCGCCAGGTTCTTGAAGACGGCCGTCGGCTGGTCGACCTGAACCGACGAAGCCGAAGTCGAAGCCGAACCCGAGGCCGAAGTCGAGGTCGCCGACGAAGCCGAAGAGGCCGGCGTCGAACCCGAGGACGCAACCGCGGCCGACGACGAGGCGTCTGACTCATGGAACACGGAAAGCCGAGGATCCCGGCCGCCGCCGCCCGAGGCCGTCGTCTCCTGAGACGGTCCCTGCTGCTCCGCCCTGTCGGGGGACTCGCCCGCCACCGTGCCTCCTCCATGCGTCATGCGTACGTACGGACCATGTACCGGTCCGTGTACCAGTGTCCTGTGTGAACCCCTTGGCCCCCGTGCTAGACGAGAACGACATACCTACTGGTTCCCGGATGAACCACCCAGGCACTCTCGACAGATGAATGTGAGAGGGGTCACCCTGTCATTCATCCACGCGGGGAGGCATGGATGGGCAGGAGCCGCAGAACCATTCCGGAGGAGCTTCTGCTGCTCGCTCTGGACCCGACCACGGGTACCACAGCGCAGCCGCAGTCGCTCGACCTCGGCCTGGCCGGTGCACAGCTAGTGGAGCTGGCATTGGCAGGCCGGATAGCCCCTGACGGGGATCGTATCGCCGTGGTGATGCCACGGCCGACCGGAGATCCGACCTTGGACTCCGCACTGGAGCTGCTGCGCAGGCGTGGCAGCCCGGTTCGGGCCGTCCACTGGATCGGCGGACCCCGACTGGGGCTCCGCCAGACGTATCTCTCGCATCTGGAGCGATGCGGCATGGTGCATGCCGTGGAGGGCCAGATGTGCGGGGTGTTGCCGACGACTCGCTACCAGGCGACGGACACGGCGATCAGTCGGGAGATCCGTTCCCGGCTGGACAGTGCGATCCGCACCGGCGTACCGCCGGACCCGCGGACCGCGGCGCTTGCCGCGCTGGCCCATGCGGTCGGTCTCGGGAAGCACCTCTACCCCGGCAACGAAGGACGGTCGTCGCGGTCCCGGCTGCGCGATCTGATCCGGCACGACCCGATGGGCGGACTCGTGGCGCACGCCGTGATGGACGTCCAGAACGGCGCGGCTGCACAGCCGCGTCGGAGCGCCGCGGGTGTCCCGGCGCAGCCTCGCGGCAGCATGGCCCGCGCGGCGGCGCACTAGACACCCCGGAGCGAAGACCCACCCCGGGAGCCGCACAAGTGTGCGGGGCGGTCAGGACGGCCGCCCCGCACATGTGCGTCCCGGTGCGCGCGACGCCCAGGTGCGTCGCGCCACCGGCGTTTCCGGTGCTCACCAGGCATACGTTGTGGTCATTTTCCAGCGCACGCCCGGCCATTGGTGGCAGTCTGCCAAGCGGTAGGTACTCACAGCTACGCAGCAGACAGCCGGAGGTGCAGTTTCCGTGGCGTCCAACGTCAACCCCACCGTCAGGCGACGCCGATTGGGCCAGGAGCTGCGCAAGCTCCGCGAGGCGAAGAACATGACGGCCGAGCAGGTCGCCGAGCGCCTCCTCGTCTCGCAGTCCAAGATCAGCCGGCTGGAGAACGGCCGTCGCTCGATCAGCCAGCGCGATGTGCGCGACCTCTGCGGTGTGTACGAGGTCGAGGACGAGCGCATGGTCGACTCGCTCATGCAGATGGCCAAGGACTCGCGCCAGCAGGGCTGGTGGCACGCCTTCGGCGACATCCCGTACAGCGTCTACATCGGTCTGGAGACGGACGCGGAGAGCCTGCGGATGTACGAGCCGCAGATCATCCCGGGGCTCCTCCAGACGCACGCGTACGCGGAGGCCGTGATCACGGGCGCGCTGCCGGAGTCGACGCCGGCCGACATCGAGAAGCGGGTCACGGTCCGCACCCGCCGTCAGGAGCGGATCCGGGACGAGGAGCGTCCGCTGCGGCTCTGGGCGGTGATCGACGAGGGCGCGCTGCACCGGATCGTCGGGAGCCGGCAGTTGATGGTGGAGCAGCTGGAGCACCTCGTCGAGCAGTCGCACCTGCCGCACGTCACCGTGCAGGTGATCCCGTTCGAGATGGGCGCGCACCCGGGGATCAGCGGTCAGTACTCGATCCTGGAGTTCCCGGACACGTCGGACTCCAGCGTCGTCTACATCGAGGGCGTCACGAGCGATCTGTACCTGGAGAAGGCGCAGGACGTCGGCAAGTACAGCGTCATGTACGAGCACCTCAGGGCGCAGGCGCTGAACGTCGAGCAGAGCCGTGACTTCATCTCGGAGATGGTGAAGAAGCACGCCAGGGGATGAGCCGGAACCGGCCATGAGGACAGCGGGGCATGTACGGTACACGGCGTACTCGCTCCCACGGAAGCTCAGTTGGAATATGCCACTCGGACGTGTGAACGCCGGTCCCGCCGGACGGGACCGACGAGTAGCGTCGATCACGCCGGCAAGAACGTTGGCGCGACACACCCCACTGGCAGAACCGGAGCTGAGCAGCATGGCGATTATTCAGGGCGGTACGGACACCTGGACGAAGTCCTCGTACTCCGGAGGGAACGGGGCCTGCGTCGAGGTGAAGTCCCCCGTCGTTGCCGCGATCGCGGTGCGGGACTCCAAGGCCCCCGAGGGACCGTCCCTCTCTTTCGGACCGGGATCGTGGAACGCCTTCGTCGGCGAGGTGAGCAACGGGGCGCTCTGAGCCCCGTCGCTCAAGTCGCCACGGCGGTAGACATCACCGCCGTACGCATCACCGCCGTACGCATCACAGCAGCACGTATCACAGCAGCACGTATCACCGCAGTACGCATCACCGCAGTACGCATCACAGCAGTACGCAGGAGCCCTCTCGTCCGGTCCGCCGTCCTGGCCGAGGGGGCTCGGCCTTTTCCCCGGCCCGTGGGACGAGGCGAGGCCGTGGCGCGAGCGGCCTGGATCAGCGCAGTTCGTCCACGTACCGGTCCGTCCCCGGGACCGTCGGGACGAACGGTGCCACCAGCTCCACCCGGCCCTCCTCGCCGCCCAGTTCCTCCAGGTCCGCGAAGTGCCGCGACCAGCAGGCGCGGGGGTCGCGCTCCAGGAACCACAGCAGGGTCAGCCGGGTGTCGATCCCCTCGACCTGCTTCACGTACGTCATGCGGTCGCCCGGCAGCGGGGTGGGGCGGAAGACGGTGACCATCGCCGCCGGTGAGCCGGCGAGGCGGCGGGGCAGGTCCCGGGTGCGGAGGCGTTCGAGCAGGGCCGCCCGTTCCGCCGGGCCCTCGGCGTCGATGACCTGGAGGATCAGCCCGGCGTAGGGGTGGTCGAGGGCGTGGAAGTCGCGCGGGCCGGCCGCCCCGTCGCGGTAGACGGTCGCCTCGTGGTCCTGGAACGAGGTGAAGACGTGGGTGCGCTCCTGGTGGACGCGGGCGTCGCGGTTGAGCCGTTTGTTGATGCCGACGGTCCACTTCATGTGGTCGTCGTAGCGGCCCTCGGTGATCCAGTACGTGGAGAGGTAGCAGCCGGTGGTGACGGGCCGGGCGACGGCGGACTTCTCGGGGCTCCGCAGCTCCTGGAGCGCGCGGGTGGCGACCCAGCGGCGGCCCGCGTACATCCAGGGCATGGCCATGGCGCCGGCGTAGTAGTGGTCGTCCTCGTACCAGCGGTTGTACGCGTACTCGTGGCCCGGATGCGGTTCGACCATGGTGATCAGCGCGTGGCCGGGCCGCACCCCGTACGGGCCGACGGAGGCCAGTTCCGCGTAGGTCTCGCTGCGGTTCTCCTCGCTCACTTCGTACCCCTTCCCAAGTCGGTGACGGGCACCTACTCTGACGGACCGTCAGATACTTGGCCAGGGTCGAGAGGGGTCCGGATGCTGCTCCAGGGGAAGACGGTCGTCGTGTCGGGGGTCGGCGCCGGGCTCGGCCACCGCGTCGCCGAGACGGTGGTGCGGGACGGCGGCAACGCGGTCCTCGGCGCCCGCACCGAGGCGAACCTCGCCAAGTCCGCCGCCGAGATCGACCCGGAGGGGCGCCGCACCGCGTACCGGGCGACCGACATCACCGACGAGGCACAGTGCGAGGCCCTCGCCGCCCTCGCGGCCGAGCGCTTCGGCGGGATCGACGCGGTCGTCCACGTCGCCGCCTGGGACTCCTACTTCGGCGGCCTGGAGGACGCCGACTTCGCGACCTGGCAGGGGGTCCTGGACGTGAACCTGCTCGGCACCCTCCGGATGACCCGGGCCTGCCTGCCGGCGCTCAGGGAGCGCGGGGGTTCCGTGGTCCTGATCGGGACGCAGTCGGCGGTGGCCGCCCCCTCGCAGGTGCGGCAGGCGGCGTACGCGGCCTCGAAGGGGGCGCTGACCTCGGCGATGTACTCGCTCGCGCACGAGCTGGGGCCGCACCGGATCCGGGTCAACACCGTGCTGCCGGGGTGGATGTGGGGACCGCCGGTGCAGGCGTACGTCCAGTTCGCCGCGCACACCGAGGGGGTGCCGGAGGCGGAGGTGCTCGCCCGGCTGACCGAACGGATGGCGCTGCCGGAGCTCGCGACGGACGGGGACGTGGCGGAGGCGGCGGCCTTCCTCGCCTCGGACCGGGCGCGGGCGATCACGGGACAGTCGTTGCTGGTCAACGCGGGCGAGCTGATGCGATGACCGTTCCGTAGCCACGCGCCGGCCGGGACCGTCGCCCATGCGCACAAGTTCATAGACGTGAACAAGGGTCAGTAAGCAGAACGATTTTACTGTCCCTTGACCCTCCATTGCATTGTCCCCGCCTTGCAACACGCCACACCATGAACGGCGTTCACAAGGCGGACCAGACCCCTTGGAGGGGGCTCCATGAACAGTCTCGACTGGGCCGTGCTCATCGGCTACTTCGGCGTGATGGTCGCGATCGGCGTCTGGTCCCACAAGCGCGTGGACACCGTCTCCGACTTCTTCACCGCCGGCGGCCGGATGCCCTGGTGGCTCTCCGGCATCTCCCACCACATGTCCGGCTACAGCGCCGTGATGTTCACCGGCTACGCGGGCATCGCCTACACCTACGGCGTCACCTCGTACGTCACGTGGTCCTTCCCCATCGCCATCGGCATCGCCATCGGCGCCCACCTCTTCGCGCCCCGGCTCAACCGGCTGCGCTCCCGGCTCAAGGTGGCCTCCCCGCTCGAATACCTCAAGGACCGCTACAACCTCCCGACCCAGCAGGCCCTCGCCTGGTCCGGCGTCCTCCTGAAGATCGTCGACGTGGGCGCCAAGTGGGCCGCCATCGCCACCCTGCTCTCGGTCTTCACCGGCATCTCCCTGAACCAGGGCATCCTCATCACCGGCGTCGTCACCGGCGTCTACTGCACGGTCGGCGGGCTCTGGGCCGACGCCCTCACCGAACTCGGCCAGTTCGTCATCCAGTTCTTCGCCGGCATCGCCATGCTCGTCGCCGTCCTCGGCAAGCTCGGCGGGTTCAGCGCGCTGTGGACCGTCTGGGACCGGCCCGAGCTCCAGGGCCACACCGCGCCGACGGCCGGCCCGTACACGATGACCTTCCTGCTCGCCTACCTCTTCATCAAGACCTTCGAGTACAGCGGCGGCATGTGGAACCAGGCCCAGCGCTACATGGCCACCCCGTCCGCCCGCGAGGCCACCCGCTCCGGCCGGCTCTCCGCCGTGCTCTGGTTCGTGTGGCCGCTCGTCCTCTTCTTCCCCATGTGGTGCGCGCCGCTGCTCGTCGACCCGAAGAAGCCCGACGGCTCCGACGCGTACGCCCTCATGACCGAGCAGCTGCTGCCGCACGGCCTCCTCGGCCTCGTCGTCGTCGGCTTCTTCTCGCACACCATGGCCATGTGCTCCTCCGACGCCAACGCCATCGCGGCCGTCTTCACCCGGGACATCGCCCCGGTCCTCAGCAGGGCCGCCCGGAGCTGGACGCAGCGGGCCGGGCTGCTCGCCGCCCGCTGGTCGACGATCGCCTTCCTCGCCCTGTCGATGGCGGTCGCGACCCAGGTCAACTCCCCCACCTTCAAGGACATCATCACCGTCGTCATCAAATGGGTCGCCGGACTGATGGGACCGATCGCGATCCCGTTCATGCTCGGACTGCTGCGCGCCTTCCGGAAGTCGGGCCCGACGGCGGCGCTCGTCTCCTGGGCGGCCGGACTCTTCGTCTTCTGGCTCACCAACTACGGCCTCGACGGCGTCGAGCTCCAGATCCAGATCGTCTCCCCGCTCGCCACCTCCCTCGTCCTGTACGTCCTGATCGGCTTCGTCAGGCCGGAGGACACCCCGGAGCGGGACGCGCTCCTGGACCGGATCGGCTCGGACCCGGACGGGGACGGGGACGGGACCGCCGCGATCCCCGCACAGGGCGGCGAGCGCGCCGGTCAGCCCCTCGGGTAGCGCGCGAGCCAGCCCGGCGAGGACTCCGTGGGGCCGTGCAGGGCGGCCCCCTGCGTCATCTCCATCGAGAAGTCGTCCGCGAGCTCCAGGACCGTCGCACGGCCCTCCAGTTCGGCCAGCCAGGCCGGCGGGAGGGCCGTCTCGCCGTGCAGGGCGCCGAGGAGGGCGCCGGTGAGCGCCCCCGTCGCCGCCGAGGGCCCGTCGTGGTTGACCGCGAGCCGCAGCCCGTGCCGTACGTCCTCGCCGACCAGGGCGCAGTAGACGGCCGCCGCGAGCTGGCCCTCCGCCCGGTCCTCGGTCGCGCCGAGGGCGGCCACCCGCTCCGGGTCCGGCACCCCCTCCCGTACGGCTCCGAGGGCGCGGCCGAGGGCCTCGGTGACCGGCTCGTGGCCGGGGCGCGCCGCCAGCTGGCCGAGCGCCCGGTCGACGGAGGTCTCCACGGAGCCGCCGCGGGCGAGTCCGTGGACGACGACCGCGAAGGCGCCGGCGGCGAGGCCGGCGGCCGGGGCTCCGTGGGTCTGGGCGGCGCACTCGACGGCGAGCTGGCAGACGAGCTGCGGCTCCCAGCCGACGAGCAGCCCGAAGGGGGCCGAGCGGACCAGGGCGCCGGAGTCGCCGGCCGTGGGGTTCTTGGGCTTGTCGAGGGTGCCGAGGCGCTCGTCGCCGAGGCCGGTGAGGCAGGCGCGGGGCGGGTTGCGGCGGGCGTAGAGCCACTCCTCGTGGGCGAGCCAGCCGTTGTCCTTGCGGCGTTCGTCGGGGCCCCAGTCGCGCTGGGTGGCGGCCCAGCGCAGATGCGCCCGGTGGACGTCGGTGGGCGGGTGCCAGGCGCCGGTGTCGCGGCGGACCTGGGCGCGGATCAGGCCGTCGACGGTGAAGAGGCCCATCTGGGTCGCGGCGGTGACGGCGCCGCGGCGGCCGAAGGCGGGCGCGGGCTCGGTGAGTCCGTCAGGTCCGTGGGCCTCGCGGAGCGCGGCGAGGGTGCGGCCCTCGGCGCCCGCTCCCAGCGCGTCGCCGAGGGCGCCGCCGAGCAGGCAGCCGCGTACGCGGGCGCGGAAGTCCTGCTGTTCGGCGCGGCCCCACACGGCCGCGGCTGTCGTGGCCACGTCGTGCCCTCCCCCCGTAGACCGGTCTGCGCAGCACTGTAATGGACCGGGTACGTCCGTTCGGGGGCCGGAACGTTATGTGATCCGACGCCCTTCAGGCCGGTTTTGACCGCAGTTCACCCGAGGTTCGGGCAGGACTTGAACGATCCGCGTCATGAACCCCGTGACACGAGTCAAATCCCTCTCCGCCGCGGCCGTCGCCGCCGTCCTGCTGACCGGGCTGACCGCGCCGACCGCCTCCGCGCACCCCTTCGCCCCCTCGCACCCCCACCACGGCGGGCGGCACCAGGGCGCCCCGCGGATCCCCTTCACCGTCGCGACCGTCACGGAGAACGCCGACGGCACCCACACCGTCGCGTGGCGGGCCCCCGGCACCCGCGGCGTCACGATCCGCACCGACGGCCGCACCGTCCACCGCGGCGGGGCGACCGGCTCGGTCACCGTCCGGGGGCTCGCCGCCACCGACCGGCGCTGGTTCGACCTCGTCCCCGACCGGGGCACCCCGCTGCGCCTCGCCGACCGGCTGATCCGCCTCCAGGGCACGGTCAACTTCCGTGACGCGGGCGGCTACCGCACCACCGACGGCCACTGGGTGAGGATGGGCGAGGTCTACCGCTCCGACTCCCTGGAGAAGCTCACCGACGCCGACCTCGCCAAGCTGGGGCGCCTCGGTGTCCGTACGGTCTTCGACCTGCGCATGGAGTCCGAGCGGACCACCGCGCCCGACCGCGTCCCGGCCGGCGCCGCGCACGTCGTCGCCGACGTCCTCGCCGGCACCGGCACCTTCACCTCGATGCCGAAGAGCCCCGCCGAGGCCGAGGCGATGATGGTCGAGGGCAACCGCTTCATGGTGGGCGGCGCCACCGCCCGTGCCGCGTACACCACCGTCTTCGACGGCATCGGCTCCGACCGGAGGCGCGGTGTCCTCTTCCACTGCACCGCCGGCAAGGACCGCACCGGCTGGTCGAACGCGGCCCTGCTGACCGCCCTCGGGGTCCCCGAGGAGACGGTCATGGCCGACTACCTCGCCAGCAACACCTACCGGGCCGCCGCCAACGAGGCGATCCTCTCCCACCTGCCGGCCCAGCAGGCCGCCGTCTACAAGCCGCTCCTCGACGTCCGCCCCGGGTACCTCAACGCGAGCTTCGACGAGGTCGAGGAGGAGTACGGCTCCTTCCGCGGGTACCTGCGGAAGGGCCTCGGCATCGACGACCGGGAGCTCGGGGAGCTGCGGAAGGACCTCCTGGTCGGCTAGGGCCCGTCCTTCGGGCCGGGCGCGCGGGCCCGGCCCGATCCGGGGGACGCGGCCCGGGGATCACTCGGCCGGCAGCACCGGCAGCAGTTCCGGGAGGTGGCCGTCCGAGGCCCTCGCCGTGCGCTGCCGCTCCTGCGGCACCTCGCCGTACAGGGTCGTCCGGGGCTTCGCCGGGCGGCCCGCCGCCTCCGCGATGGCCTCCAGGTCACGGATCGAGCGGTACGAGCCGTAACTCGACCCGGCCATGCGGGAGATGGTCTCCTCCATCAGCGTGCCGCCCAGGTCGTTGGCGCCCGAGCGGAGCATCTCGGCGGCTCCCTCGGTGCCCAGCTTCACCCAGCTGGTCTGGATGTTGGGGATGTGCGGGTGGAGGAGCAGCCGGGCCATCGCGATGACCGCGCGGTTGTCGCGGGCCGTCGGGCCGGGGCGGGCGATGCCCGCGAGGTAGACGGGCGCGTTGGTGTGGATGAAGGGGAGGGTCACGAACTCGGTGAACCCGCCGGTCTCCTGCTGGATGCGGGAGAGGGTGCGGAAGTGGCCGAGCCAGTGCCGGGGCTGGTCCACGTGTCCGTACATCATCGTGGACGAGGAGCGGATGCCCAGCTCGTGGGCGGTGGTGACGACCTCGATCCAGGTGGCCGTGGGCAGCTTGCCCTTGGTGAGGACCCAGCGGACCTCGTCGTCGAGGATCTCGGCGGCGGTGCCGGGGATCGAGTCGAGCCCGGCCTCCTTGGCGGCCGTCAGCCACTCGCGGATCGAGAGGCCGGTCCGGGTGGCGCCGTTGACGACCTCCATCGGCGAGAAGGCGTGCACGTGCATGCCGGGGACGCGCTTCTTCACCGCCCGCGCGATGTCGAAGTAGGCGGTGCCGGGCAGGTCGGGGTGGATGCCGCCCTGCATGCAGACCTCGACGGCGCCGACCTCCCAGGCCTGCTCGGCGCGGTCCGCGACCTGGTCGAGGGAGAGGGTGTACGCGTCGGCGTCGGTACGGCGCTGGGCGAAGGCGCAGAAGCGGCAGCCGGTGTAGCAGACGTTCGTGAAGTTGATGTTCCGGGTGACGATATACGTGACGTCGTCGCCGGACACGGACCTGCGGACGTCGTCCGCGATGCGGGTGAGGGCGTCGAGCGCGGGCCCGTCGGCGTGCAGCAGGGCGAGCGCCTGGGCGTCGGTGAGCTTCGTCGGGTCGTCGGCGGCGACGGCGAGGGCCTCGCGGACGTCGGCGTCGACGCGCTCGGGAACCATGCCGGGGGCGGCGGCCTCGCGCAGCGCCTCCCAGTCGCCGTACACCTCGTCGAAGTCGTCGCGGCGGTCGTGGGTGCGGCCGGTGGTGTCGATGGTGGCGTGCAGATCGGTGCGGCCGGCGGCGGTGAACGCCTCGTCGGGCTCCTGCCAGGGCAGGCCCCGTACGGGCGCGTCGGGGTTCGCCAGACCGGTCTCGGGGTCGGCGAGGGCGCGGACGTGCGGGAGGAGCCGGGGGTCGAGCCAGGGTTCACCCCGAGTGACGAACTCGGGGTAGACGCAGAGGCGTTCGCGCAGCTCGAAACCGGCGGCGCGGGAGCGCTCGGCCAGCTCCTCGATCTGCGGCCAGGGCCGCTCGGGGTTGACGTGGTCGATGGTGAGCGGGGAGACGCCGCCCCAGTCGTCGACGCCGGCGGCGATGAGTCGTTCGTACTCGGAGTCGACGAGGTTCGGCGGGGCCTGGAGGCAGGCGGTGGGGCCCATGATGTGCCGGGCGACGGCGACGGTGGCGACGAGGTCGTCGAGGTCGGCGTCCGGCATTCCGCGCATGGCCGTGTCCGGCTTGGCGCGGAAGTTCTGGATGATCAGTTCCTGGATCGAGTGGTACGCCCGGGAGACCCGGCGCAGCGCGAAGAGGGACTCGGCCCGTTCCTCCGGCGTCTCGCCGATGCCCAGGAGCAGCCCCGAGGTGAAGGGCACCGAGGACCGGCCGGCGTCCTCCAGGACGCGGAGCCGTACCGCCGGTTCCTTGTCGGGGGACCCGTGGTGGGGGCCGCCGGGCTCCGACCAGAGGCGGGTGGCGGTGGTCTCCAGCATCATGCCCATGGAGGGGGCGACCGGCTTGAGCCGCTGGAAGTCGGTCCAGGAGAGGACCCCGGGGTTGAGGTGCGGGAGGAGTCCGGTCTCCTCCAGGATGCGGATCGCCATGGCCCGTACGTAGGCGATGGTGTCGTCGTACCCGTGCGCGTCGAGCCACTCCCGGGCCTCGGGCCACCGGTCCTCGGGCTTGTCACCCAGGGTGATCAAAGCCTCCTTGCACCCCATCGCGGCGCCGCGCCGGGCGACGTCGAGCACCTCGTCCGGCGACATGAACATCCCGTGTCCGTCGCGGCGGAGCTTGCCGGGGACGGTGACGAAGGTGCAGTAGTGGCACTTGTCCCGGCAGAGTCGGGTGAGGGGTATGAACACGCTCTTCGAGTACGTGATCACCCCGGGCCGCCCCGCCGCCGCGAGTCCGGCGTCCCGCACGCGTCCGGCGGAGGCGACCAGGTCCGCCAGGTCCTCCCCGCGCGCCCGCAGCAGCACGGCGGCCTCGGTCACATCGAGCGCGACCCCGTCCCTGGCCCTCTTGAGGGCGCGGCGCATGGCGTTGGCGGTGGGCCGGTTGTCCTGGTCGTCCGTCATGAAACGAGCATACGAGCGGGCGGGGAGGGGAGGTGGCGGGGAGGCCGAGGTCACCGTGGACCGCCCGGTGGTTCAGAGGTACCGGGCGTACGCGTCCAGGGTGCGCAGGACCTCCGGCTCCGGGGACGGCGGCAGCTGGAGAACGACCTCCTCGCAGCCCAGTTCGGCGTAGTGGGCGAGCTTGCCGGGGGTCGGGAGGACCGCGTACGGGACGATGTGGAGGGTCTTCGGGTCGCGGCCCGCGGTCTCCCAGGCCTCGCGCAGGAGCGGCAGGGTCTCCGTCAGGCCCCGGCCGCCGATCGGCATCCAGCCGTCCGCGTCCGCGACGATCCGCGCGAGGAGCTGGGGGCCCGCCGCGCCGCCGAGCAGGACGCGGGGCGCGCCGCCCGCCGGTTTGGGCCAGGCCTCCGAGGCGCGGACGGAGCGGCCGGACTCCCCCTCGTACGCGGTGG
The DNA here is from genome assembly GCF_040296665.1 of Streptomyces sp. NPDC002057. Lineage (NCBI taxonomy): Bacteria > Bacillati > Actinomycetota > Actinomycetes > Kitasatosporales > Streptomycetaceae > Streptomyces > Streptomyces sp. NPDC002057. The sequence goes on along the minus strand of NZ_JBEOXR010000005.1, from coordinate 99,069 downwards.
GTTCCGGCGCCCACAGGGCCCGCATCAGGGCCAGCCGGTCGTGGGTGACCTCCCGGCGCGTGGACCAGTCGACGCCGTGGTCGACGGCCTCCTCCCGGTTCCAGCCGTAGCCGACGCCGAGGGTGAAGCGGCCGCCGGAGAGGTGGTCGAGGGTCGCGATCTGTTTGGCGAGGGCGATCGGGTCGTGCTCGGCGATCAGCGTGACGCCGGTGCCGAGGCCGAGGTGTTCGGTGACGGCGGCGGCCTGGCCGAGGGCGACGAAGGGGTCGAGGGTGCGGCCGTACTCGCGGGGCAGCTCGCCGCCCGCCGGGTAGGGCGTGTCCCGCGCGACGGGGATGTGGGTGTGCTCGGGGAGGTAGAGCCCGCCGAATCCGCGCTGTTCGAGTGCGCGCGCGAGCCGCACGGGGGTGATGGTCTCGTCGGTCAGGAAGATCGTGGTCGAGATCCGCATAGCGGCACGGTAGGGGCTGCGGCCGGGATTTCCGAGAGGTGCGGCGCCGCGGGCCTCTCGCGTTGTTCGTCGGTCCGCGTGCCGACCGCCCTTGACCTGAACCTTGGTTGAGGTAAGAGGCTTCTCACATGAACGACACCAGCGCAGCCCTCGCCCCCGCCGACGTCACCGCCGACACCGCCGCCATCACCCGTCTCTTCGACCGCTACCTCCGCTCCCTGGACGACCGGGGCGCGTTCGACGGGAGCTGGGCGGCCTCCTTCTTCACCGAGGACGCGACGACCTCCACCCCCGCCGGGGACGTGCGCGGCCGGGACGCCATCGCGGCCAACGTGCGCATGGCGATGGGGCTCTTCGACCGGACCGTGCACTTCGGCTCGAACTACCTGATCGACGTGGACGGCGACCGCGCCACCCTGCTCGGCAACCAGCTCTCCACCCACGTCCTCGCGTCCGGCGGCGAACTGTTCGTCTCCGGCGGGCGGACGGAGAACGAACTCGTCCGCACCGCCGGGGGATGGCGGCTCTCCCGGGCCGATCTGCGCATCGCCTGGACCCAGGGAAATCCGCCTGTGCTTCCGTAGCGCGGCTGCTTGGATGGCGGTCATGCTGAGCCGTATCGAGACGTACTACGACGCCGTGCCCCGATCCGCCTGCCGTGTCGAGGGGTTCGGGCCGCTGAGCCTCTTCGTGAGGGAGGGGGACGGCTGGCCGTACTACGCGCGGCCCGCGCTCGGGCACTCCGGTGACGTGTCCGTCGCGGACGTGCAGCGCGTACGGGAGCGCCAGCGGGAGCTGGGCGTGCCCGAGGCGTTCGAGTGGGTGGCGGAGACGACCCCGGGACTGCGCGCCGCCGTCGAGAAGAGCGGGCTCGTGGTGCACGAGCATCCCCTGATGGTCCTGGAGGGGGAGGGCGTGCTCCCCGCCCCGCCCGAGGGCGTCACGGTACGGATGGTGGGCGCCGAGGACGCCGCCCTCCCCGGCGCGGTCGCCGCCCCGTACGCGGCCTTCGGCGCCGAGCCCTCACCGGAGGCCGTCGCCCAGGTCGCCGCCCGGCTCACCGCGGGCCGCACCCGCCTGGCCGCCGCCCTGGACGCCTCGGGGACGGCGCTCTCGGCCGGTCAGCACCAGCCCGTCGGGGCCGTCTCCGAGGTGGTCGGCGTCGGCACGGTCCCGGAGGCCCGGCGGCGCGGCCTGGGGCTCGCGGTCACCGCGGCCCTCGTCGCGGACGCCCGTGCGGGCGGCGTGGAGACGGTCTTCCTGTCGGCGTCGGACGAGGGGGTGGCCCGCCTCTACGGCCGCCTCGGATTCCGCACGGTCGCCACGGCGCTGATCGCGGAGGCGGGCTGATCACCGGGGCCCGACCGGCGTCACCGTCCACCGGCGGGCCGGCGCGGCCCCGGGGCGGGTACCGCCTCGCGCACCATCAGCACGTCCACCGGGTCCTCGGACTCCGGTGTGAAGCCCTCCCGCTCGTAGAGGCGGCGGGCGGCGCTGCCCTGGAGCACGATCAGGCGGACCCGGAGCCCCTCCTCGTCCGCCCGTGCGAGCAGCTCCCGCAGCACCGCCGTCCCGAGGCCCCTCCCCTGGGCCTCGGGGGCCAGGTAGAAGTGCTCCAGGTAGAGCCCCTCGCCGTTCTCGTACGGGCGCATCGTGACGCTGCCCGCGAAGCGGCCGTCGATCTCGACGACCGAGGTGTGCGCGGGCGAGAAGCCGTCGCGCAGCCGCTGGCGCACCCGGTGCTCGTCGTAGCGGCCGAGGCGCACCAGGTCGTCCCGCATGACGAGCGCCCTCAGTTCGGCGACGGCCTCGACGTCCTCCGGCCGCCCCGGGCGCGTGGACCAGTTGCTCTCGCTGTGCATGGGCGCATCCTAGGGAGCGTCCGCCGAGCGCCCGGGACCCGGTGGCAGTAACCGGACCGGCGCCGTCCGCGTTGGTCGGGCATGAAGAAGATGCTCACCGCAGTAGCCCTGACCTGTTTCGCCGCGACGGGCGGCCTGGCCGCCGCCGGGACCGCGGCCGCCGACACCGGCGGTGTGAACCTGCCCTCGGTGGTGCCGCTCAGCGGCGTCCTGACCCCGAAGGCGAAGCCGGCCGGCACGCCCGGCCTGCCGCCCGCCAACGCGGCGGTGGAACACCTGCTCCCCGGGCACTGACCGGCGCGGCGGGGACAGGACGAAAGTGGCGGGACCCCCCACGGGCCCGCCACTTTCGCGTCTCTGTGACTCAGGGACGTACGGCCGTCAGTCGGCGACGACGAGCGACGGCGTCTCCTTGGTCAGGACCTCGCCCCGGAAGAAGGCGGGGCTCCTGCGCTGCATGACCAGCATGATCACCACGCCGATGAGCAGCAGGCCGACGCCGATGACGAAGACCGAGCCGACGCCGAAGACCGCGGAGCCGGAGCCGTACGCCGGGTCCCACATGTCGTACAGGGTCTTGCCGAAGACGGCGGTGAGCATCAGGCCGCCGAGCAGCGGCATGAGGCCCTTGTAGGCGAAGTCCCGGCCGGAGCGGAACAGCTCGCGGCGGAAGTACCAGACGCAGGCGAAGGCCGTGAGCGCGTAGTAGAAGCAGATCATCAGGCCGAGCGCGTAGATGGTGTCGACCAGGACGTTCTCGCTGAGCAGGGTCATCACGGTGTAGAAGGCGCCGGTGGCGACGCCGGCGACGACGGTGGCCTTGCCGGGGGTCTTGAAGACCGGGTGGACCTTGGTGAAGGACTTCGGCAGCGCCTCGTACGTGGACATCGCGAGCACCGTGCGGGCGACCGGGATGAACGTGGTCTGGAGGCTGGCGGCGGCCGAGGCGAGGACCGCGACGAAGAGCAGGACGCCGAGCGTGGGGCCCATGACCGGGCCGGCGAGCGCGGCGAAGACGTTGTCGGAGGTCTCGGGGTTGGCGAGGCCGAGGCCGGCGTCGCCGGAGCCGACGACCATCTGGGCGGCGATGCCGGTGGCCAGGTAGGAGCCGACCAGGACGACCATCGCGATGAGCGCGGCGCGGCCGGGGGTCTTGGCGCTGCCGGTGGTCTCCTCGTTGGTCGCCATGCAGGCGTCCCAGCCCCAGTACATGAAGATCGAGAGCGAGAGTCCGGCGGTGAAGGCGGCGAAGGACTGGACCGCGAAGGGGTTCATCCAGGACCAGGAGAAGTCGACCGAGGTCTCGAAGGACCCGGCCTTCGTCAGGGCCATGCCCACGAAGACGGCGAGGACGACGAGCTGGAGGCCGACGAGGGTGTACTGGACGCCCTTGGTGGCGGTCATGCCGCGGTAGCTGATCGCGGTGGCGGCGGCGATGAGGGCGAGGCAGGTGACGATGTGGACGGCTTTGTTGTCGTCCAGGGCGGCGACGGATTCGCTGCCGCTGATCTCACCCGCGAGGAGCCAGAAGTAGGAGGTCGCGACGCCGGCCAGGTTGGACAGCACGATGATCGTCGCGATGACGAGGCCCCAGCCGCACATCCAGCCGATCTTGGGCCCGAAGGCCTTCACGGTCCAGGTGAAGGAGGTGCCGCAGTCGGGCATGACCCGGTTGAGCTCCCGGTACGCGAAGGCGACGAGGAGCATCGGCAGGAAGCCCGCGAGGAAGACGGCGGGCATCTGCAGTCCGACCTCGCCGGCGGTGGAGCCGAGCGTGGAGGTCAGACAGTAGACGGGGGCGACGGTCGAGATGCCGATGACGGCACTGCCGAGGAGGCCGACGGAGTTCCCGCCGAGGCCTTTGGTGCGCACGCCGCTGGTGTCGCCCGGGGCCTTGACGCCCCTTACCGTGTCTCCGGCCTGGGGCCGCGCTTCCACCTGAGTCATGAACAGGACGTTAAATGCTGCGGTTTCCACATCCGGAGGATCGAAATCCGCTCATCTGATCGATCGGCGCCTTTCAATCTGGTGGTCGAGGCGGATCATCACCAATGATTGAAAGATCGACGACCGGCACCGACCGACCAACTGGTAGGTCGGTCGGCCGATGTCCGATATGCGGGAACCGCAGCTCGGTCCGGAATGTCCGTTTCCAAATTTTCCCGAGGAATTTTCGGGAAGACCCTCCGGACGTCGCCGACCCGGGCAGGGCCCGGGCTCAGCCCGGCCAGACCACCGCCTGCAGCTCGCTGTAGGCGTGCAGCGCGTACGAGCCCACGTCCCGCCCGACCCCGCTCTTCTTGAATCCGCCGAACGGCGCCTCCATGTTCCGTCCGATCGTGTTCACGCCCACCCCGCCGGCCCGCAGCCGGGCCGCGATCCGGAAGGCACGGGCCACGTCTCCCGACCACACGTAGTCGATCAGCCCGTAGTCGCTGTCGTTGGCGAGCGCGATCCCCTCCTCCTCGTCGTCGAAGGGGACGACCACGACGACCGGCCCGAAGATCTCCTCCCGGACCACCCGCATCCCGTTCGTGCAGTCGGCGAGCAGCGTCGGCGCCACGTAGAAGCCCTTCGCGAGGTCCGGGCGCTCGCCGCCCGCGACGACCCGCGCCCCTTCCTTGCGCCCCAGCTCGACGTACGACTCCACCCGGTCGCGGTGGGCCGCCGAGATCACCGGGCCGACGATCGTGCCCTTCTCCGCCGGGTCCCCGACCTTCATGTAGGCCAGATATCCGGTGAGCCGCTCGACCAGCCGCTCGTAGATACCGCGCTGCGCGAGCACCCGGGTCGGGGCCGTGCAGATCTGTCCGCTGTAGAAGGAGAACGTCGTCCCGATCCCCATGACCGCCGAGTCCAGGTCGGCGTCGTCGAGGACGAGCGCGGCGCCCTTCCCGCCCAGCTCCATCAGCTGCCGCTTCAGCTCGCGGCCGCAGACCTCGCCGATCGCCTGCCCGACCGCCGTGGAACCGGTGAACGACACCATGTCGACGTCCGGGGAGTCCACGGCCGCCCGCCCGGCCTCCACCGAGGAGCCGGTGACCACGTTGACGACGCCCGGCGGGACTCCGGCCTCCTCCAGGGCCCGGGTCATCGCGTACACGGAGAGCGGGTCCTGCGGGGCCGGCTTCACCAGCACCGTGTTGCCCATCGCCAGCGCCGGGGCGACCTTGCCCGCCGGGTTGGCCCACGGGTTGTTGTACGAGGTGATGCAGGTGACCACGCCGACCGGGCGCCGCACCGCGACCGCGCCGAACACCCCGGCCCTCCCCATCGGGCCCGCCTCGTTGATCTGCGGGGGCAGCGCCCGCTCGACCGGTTCCAGGGCGCCCCGCGCGTACCGCCGGAAGCGGGCGGCGCCGACCGCGACCTGCATCCCGCGCGCGGTACCGGTCGTCGCTCCCGTCTCGGCCCGCGCCAGGAGCGTGTTCGCCTCGGCGTCCCTGGCCATCAGGTCGGCGGCCCGGTCCAGGATCGCCGCCCGCTCCTCCGGCCTCGTGCGGGACCAGGAGGCGAAGGCCTCGCGGGCGGCGGCCGCCGCCTCGTACACCTGGCTCCGGGAGGCCTCCGGCGCCAGGCCGACGACCTCCTCCGAGGCCGGGTCGACCACCTCGTAGTGCCCGCCGTCGGGCTCGACCCATTCGCCGCCGATGAAGAGCCGCTCGGTCCTCACCCGGTGCCCCCGTCCCCGCCGATGAAGAACCGCTCCGTGGGGGTCATCGTGTGCTCACCGTCCTCGTGTCACGGCCGGAGCGCAGCACCCTGCCCGGGACCGCGCCGGTCACCTCGTCGTCCCGTACCGTCTCCACCCCGTTGACGCGCACCGACACGATCCCGACCGCACGCGAGTCGAGCCGCGGGCTGTCCCCCGGCAGGTCGTGCACGAGGGTCGCCGGGCCGGCGTCGATCCGCTCCGGGTCGAAGAGGACCAGGTCGGCGTGGAAGCCCTCGGTGATCCGGCCGCGCTCACGGAGTCCGAAGAGCCGGGCCGGGTCGTCGGTCAGCATCCGCACCGCCCGCTCCAGGGGGACGAGCCTCCGGCCGCGCAGGCAGTCCCCGAGGAAACGGGTCGTGTACGGGGCTCCGCACATCCGGTCCAGGTGGGCGCCGGCGTCCGAGCCGCCGAGCATGACGTCCTCGTGGTCCCAGGTCTCGCGGCGCAGCGCCCAGGAGGCCGGGTCGTTGTCGCTGGGCATCGGCCACAGGATCGTCCTGAGCTCGTCGTTGGCGCAGATCTCGACGAGGCACTGGAAGGGGTCCTGGCCGCGTTCGGCGGCGATGTCCCGCACCACCCGGCCGGTGAGGCCCTCGTTCTCCCGGCTGTACGTGTCGCCGATGACGTACCGGTCGAAGTGGGCGAGGCGCCGGAAGACCCCCGCCTCCCTGGAGTCGGCGCGCCGCAGCATCTCGGCCCGCACCTCGGGGTCGCGGAGTCTCGCGATCCGCTCGGGGACGGGGAGGGCGAGGATCTCGCCCCAGCCGGGGATGAGGTTGAGCGCGCAGAAGGTGCCGAGGGACATGTTCATGGGGGTGAGGATCGGCATGGTCAGGGCGACGATCCGGCCGCCTGACTTGCGGGCCCGCTCGGAGGCGGTGAGCTGGCGCGGGACGCGCTCGGGGACGGCCGCGTCGATGGTGAGGACGTTCCAGTTGAGGGGCCTGCCCGCCGCCGCCGTCATCTCCACGAAGAGGTCGATCTCGGCGTCGGAGAACTGGTCGAGGCAGCCCGCGAGGATCGCCTCCAGCTGGGTGCCCTCGTACTCGCCGACCGCCCGGGAGAGGGCGATCAGCTCCTCGGGCGTCGCGTGCCGGGAGGCGACGGGGGCGCCGTCGCCGTCGGAGTGGGTGGCCGACTGGGTGGTGGAGAGGCCCCAGGCCCCGGCCGCCATGGCGTCCTTGAGGAGCCCGACCATCTGCTCCAGCTGCTCGGGCGTGGGCTGCCCGCCGACGGCGTCGGCGCCCATCACGTACCGGCGCAGGGCGCAGTGGCCGACCATGAAACCGGCGTTGACGGCGATCCGGCCGTCGAGGGCGTCGAGGTACTCGGCGAAGGACGACCAGCTCCAGTCGACGCCCTCCTCCAGGGCCTTGAGGGCCATGCCCTCGACCTTGGACATCATGCGGCGGGTGTAGTCGGCGTCCTCGGGCCGGTCCGGGTGGAGCGGGGCGAGGGTGAACCCGCAGTTGCCGCCGGCGACGGTGGTGACGCCGTGGTTCATGGACGGGGTGGCGTACGGGTCCCAGAACAGCTGGGCGTCGTAGTGGGTGTGCGGGTCGACGAAGCCGGGGGTGAGGACGAGACCGGCGGCGTCCTGCTCCGTCCGGGCCTCCTCGCGTACGGTCCCGGGTTCGGCGACGACGGCGATGCGGCCGTCGCGTATCCCGACGTCGGCGGTGAAGGCGGGGGCGCCGGTGCCGTCCACGACGGTGGCGCCCTTGATCAGGTGATCGAGCATGACGTTCCCTCTCTGGACGGGGACACGGGTGTGCCCCGGACCGGGGGCCGCCGCGGAACGGCCTCCGGCCGGGGCCGGTACGGGGCGGCGGTCCGGGAAGACACCACCCCGCGCTCGTACGCCGGGGGCCGGCGCGGCGGTCCCGTCAGGAGCCGGACGACTGGCGGAAGCGGGTGGTGCGGTGGACGGGGTCGGTGTCGATCTCGGGGATCACGTGCTCGCCGATCAGCTTGATCGAGTTCATCGTGTCCTCGTACGAGATCCCGATCGGCAGTCCGAAGGACAGCTGGTCCGCGCCCGCCCGCTCCCACCGCCTGCACTGGGCGAGCACCTCCGACGGGTCGCCGCAGATCATCAGCTCCTCCTGGATGAGGAGTTCGATGATCTCGGCCGAGTACTCGGGGAGGAGCTCGGGCCACTCGGGGACGCCCTCGGGGCGGGGGAAGGTGTCGTGGTAGCGGAAGAGCAGCGACTGGAGGTAGTTGAGGCCGCCGCCGACGGCGATCTCGACCGCCTTGTCGTGGGTCTCGGCGCAGATCGCGGTGGAGGTGACCATGACGTTGTCGTTGACGAAGTCGCCGATCGCCTTGGCCTCCTTGATCGCGGTCTTGTAGGACTCGACGACCCACTCCATGTCGGAGACCTTCTGCACGCTGAAGCCGAGGACGCCGAGGCCCTTGCGGCCGGCCATGGCGTACGAGGAGGGGGACCCGGCCGCGTACCACATGGCGGGGTGGGACTTCCCGTACGGCTTGGGGAGGACCTTGCGGGGCGGCAGCGACCAGTGCTTGCCCTGGAAGCCGACGTACTCGTCCTGGAGCCACATCTTGGGGAACTCGGCGATCGTCTCCTCCCACAGCTCCTTGGTGTAGTTCATGTCGGTGACGCCCGGCATGAACCCGAGGATCTCGTGGGAGCCCGCGCCCCGGCCGGAGCCGAACTCGAACCGCCCGCCTGAGAGGTGGTCGAGCATGGCGACCTTCTCGGCGACCTTCACGGGGTGGTTGACGGGGGCGAGGGGGTTGAAGATGCCGGAGCCGAGGTGGATCCGGTCGGTGGCGTGGGCGAGGTAGCCCAGGTAGACGTCGTTGGCGGAGAGGTGCGAGTACTCCTCCAGGAAGTGGTGCTCCGAGGCCCAGGCGTACTTGAAGCCGGACCTGTCCGCCTGGATGACGTACTCGGTCTCCTCCATGAGCGCCTTGTGCTCGGCTTCGGGATCGGTCTCGGCGCGCTTGCCGACGTATCCCTGTACGAAGATCCCGAATTCCAAGGGGGTTCACCGTCCTCGTGAGTTTCTGACGGAGTTTCTGACGAGCCGTCAGATTCGTGATGTGCCCGACTGTGGCACCGCGGGGTGGACCCGTCAATACCTGACGAGTCGTCAGCTCTGCTCAGAAGAGGCTGACGCCGGCCAGCCAGCCGCCGTCGATCACGAAGGGCTGGCCCGTGATGTACGCCGAGTCCTCGCCCGTCAGGAAGAGCGCGAGGGCCGCCACCTCGTCCGGGCGCCCGATCCGCCCGAGCGGCACGAGCTTGCGGTACAGCCCGGCCGTCGCCTCCGGATCCACGCCCTCCGGGTTGCTCATGGGGGTGTCGATGGCCCCCGGGCAGACCGCGTTGACCCGGATCCCGCTGGCCGCCAGCTCCAGGGCCGCGACCCGGGTGAGCCCGAGCACGGCGTGCTTGCTCGCCGCGTACGCGCCGACGCCCGCCATCCCCGTGAGCCCCGTGTACGAGGCGGTGTTGACGATCGTCCCGCCGCCGGCCGCCGCGATCTCCGGCGCGACCGTCCGGATGCCCAGGAAGCAGCCGGTCTGGTTGACCGAGACGATCGCCTGGAACTCCTCCAGGGGCGTGGCGAGCAGCTCGTTGAAGCGGAGGATGCCCGCGTTGTTGACGAGCCCGTCGATCTTCCCGAACCGCCCCTTGGCGAAGGCGACGGCGGCCGTCCACTCCTCCTCCCTGGTGACGTCCAGGTGGACGTAGGCCGCCCGCTCCTCCCCCAGCTCCTTCGCCAGCGCCTCCCCGGCGTCGTCGAGGACGTCCGCGAGGACGACCCTGGCCCCCTCCCCGGCGAACAACCGGGCCTCCTGCTCGCCCTGCCCGCGCGCCGCGCCCGTGACGAGGACGACCCGCCCGTCCAGCTTGCCCATGTCCGCACTCCCTAGAGGTGGGGGGCGACCTCCGTGCCGAAGGCCGCCATCTGGTCGATGAGTTCGGTACGGCTCCGGGAGCGGAACCGGACCTGGATCTGGTCCACGCCCATCTCCCCGTACGCGCGCAGGGAGGCGGCGATCTCCTCCGGGCGGCCGCTCAGGGTCCGCCGGCCGACCTGCCAGCCGGGCGTCCCCACGTACAGGGGCTCGGCGATCGCGCCGACCGTCAGCGGCTCCGTGATCCCGGCCTCGGCGCGCAGGCGCAGCAGCCGCCGGATCTGCTCGGCGAGCCTGTCCCGCGGGTCGCCCTGGGGGAGCCAGCCGTCGCCCTTGAGCGCGGCCCGGCGCACGGCGGCCGGGGAGGAGCCGCCCACCCAGAGGGGGACCCGCTCCTGCGCGGGCCGGGGCAGCTGGCCCAGCTCCTTGAAGGCGAACCGCTCCCCCGTGTGCTCCGGGTACTCCTCGGGTCCGAGCGCCGCCCGCAGCGCGTCGACGGTCTCGTCGAGCACGGCCCCCCGGCGCGCGAAGTCCACGCCGAGCGCCTCGAACTCCTCCTGGACGTGCCCGGCGCCGACCCCGAGGACCAGCCGGCCGCCGGAGAGGTGGTCGAGCGTCGCGTACGCCTTGGCGGTGACGAGCGGATGGCGGAGCCCGACGACGGCGACGTGCGAGAGGAGCCGGACCCGCTCGGTGGCGGCGGCGAGGAAGGAGAGCGTGGCGACCGGGTCGTACCAGACGGTGCTCATGGCCTCGGCGAGCCGGCGCGGGATGGCGACGTGGTCGCAGCTCGCGAGGTAGTCGAAGCCGTGGGCCTCGGCGGCGCGGGCGACGGCGAGCAGGTCCTCCGGTCCGGCCGCCGCCTCCCAGGGCTCGGCGTAGATGACGCTCTGCGACTGGACCGGCAGCTGCATTCCGTAGACCACCATGAGGAACCCCTTTGCACCCCGGGCTCGGCACCCGTATCTGACGAACCGTCATTTTCGCGAGCGAGGCCCATGCTCGTACCTGACGGTTCATCAGACAAGGGGTGGGACGGCCGCTACGGCCGCCAGAGGCCTTCGGGGGTCAGGCCGAGGAGGTCGATCGCGTTGCCGCGGACGATCCGCTCGACGACATCCGGGGCCAGGTGCCCCATCTGCGCCTCGCCCACCTCCCGCGACTTGGGCCAGGTGGAGTCCGAGTGCGGGTAGTCCGTCTCGTAGAGGACGTTCCCGGCCCCGATCGCGTCGAGGTTCCGCAGCCCGAAGGCGTCGTCGAAGAAGCAGCCGAAGACGTGCCCGGCGAACAGCTCGGACGGCGGGCGCAGCACCTTGTCGGCGACCCCGCCCCAGCCCCGGTTCTCCTCCCAGACGACGTCGGCGCGCTCCAGGATGTACGGGATCCAGCCGATCTGTCCCTCGGCGTACATGATCCTCAGGTTCGGGAAGCGCTCGAACTTGCCGCTCATCAGCCAGTCGACCATCGAGAAGCAGCAGTTGGCGAAGGTGATGGTGGAACCGACCGCCGGCGGGGCGTCGGCGGAGGTGGACGGCATCCGACTGGAGGAGCCGATGTGCATCGCGATGACCGTGCCGGTCTCGTCGCAGGCGCGGAAGAAGGGGTCCCAGTGGTCCGTGTGGACCGAGGGGAGGCCGAGGTGCGGCGGGATCTCGGAGAACGCGACGGCCCGGACCCCGCGCGCGGCGTTGCGGCGCACCTCGGCGGCGGCGAGTTCGGGGTCCCAGAGCGGGATGAGGGTGAGCGGGATGAGCCGCCCCCGGGCCTCGGGCCCGCACCACTCCTCCACCATCCAGTCGTTGTACGCGCGGACGCAGAGCAGCCCGAGCTCGCGGTCGCTCGCCTCGGTGAAGGTCTGCCCGCAGAAGCGGGGGAAGGTGGGGAAGCAGAGGGCGGACTGGACGTGGTTGACGTCCATGTCGGCGAGCCGCTCGGGCACCGAGTGGGAGCCGGGCCGCATCTGCTCGTAGGTGATGACTTCGAGCCGTATCTCGTCACGGTCGTAGCCGACGGCGGTGTCGAGCCGGGTGAGGGGCCGGTGCAGGTCCTCGTAGACCCACCAGTCGCCGATCGGCCCGTCGTCGCCCCTTGCCCCCATGACCGGGGCGAACTTCCCGCCGAGGAAGGTCATTTCCTTGAGCGGGGCACGGACGATCCGGGGGCCGGTGCCGTGGTACCGGGACGGGAGCCGGTCCCGCCAGACGTGCGGGGGCTCCACGGTGTGGTCGTCCACCGAGATGATCTTCGGGAAGGTCTCCATGGCCTTCACGGTAGCGCTGATCTGACGACCCGTCAGCTATCGTGCGTCAGATCGGCGGGGTGACGGCGTCACTACGGCCTTGTCACAGCCCGCACTCCGGCCGACCCGATGCTGACGGACCCCCTCCGGACAAGGCAGACTGTCAAGGGCGAAACCAGCGGCAGCGGTACGGGCAGGGGGAGCGATGGACCGTGAGAACGGGCCGCGAGTTCCGGCGCAACGGGCTCCGACGACGGGTGGAGGCGCCCCGGTGAACACGGACGCCCCGGCGGCGACGGACGAGAGCGGCACGGGCGCGGCTGCGCACCACGACACGCGCGCGGGCGGCGACACGACCGCCCGCCACGACACGGCAGCGAGCACGGACGCCGCCACGAGCACGGCTGCGGCCGCGCGCCGCGACAGCGAGGCGGGCCCGGGCGCGGAACCGGCGGCCGGGGCCGGAACCGGCCGGGGCGAGGACCCCGCCCCGGCCGCGCGCCGAGAGGCCGAATCCGGCCGTGGCACGCACCCGGGCCGCACCGCCGGCACCGGTGGCGCCACCGCCCCCGGCGGGACGCGCGCGGACGCCGGCCCGGACACCGCCACCGACCACCCCGCCCCCGGCCTCCTCCGCTTCGCCGTGCTCGGACCCGTCCGCGCCTGGCGCGACGGTGAGCCGGTCCCCACCGGTTCGCCGCAGCAGCGCGCGCTGCTCGCCGCCCTGCTCCTGCGCGGCGGGCGCACCGCCACCGCCGCCGAGCTGATCGACGCGCTGTGGGGCGAGGAACCGCCCTCGCAGGCCCTCGCGGCCGTACGGACCTACGCCTCCCGGCTCCGCAAGGCCCTCGGCCCCCAGGTCCTCGTCAGCGAGTCCGGCGGCTACGCCCTGCGCACCTCCACCGCCGCCCTCGACCTCGCAACCGCCCAGGAGTGCGCCGCCGAGGGCGAGAAGCTGCGGGCCGCCGGCGACCGCGCCGCCGCCCGGGACCGGCTCGCCGAGGCGCTCGACCTGTGGGACGGCGAGGTACTGGCCTCCCTGCCCGGGCCGTACGCCGAGACACAGCGGGCCCGGCTGGAGGAGTGGCGGCTCACCCTCCTGGAGACCCGGCTCGACATCGACCTGGAGATCGGCGCGCACGCGGAGGCCGTGTCCGAGCTGACCGCGCTCACCGCAGCCCACCCGCTGCGCGAGCGGCTCCGCGAACTGCTCATGCTGGCGCTCTACCGCAGCGGCCGGCAGGCCGAGGCGCTCGCCGTGTACGCCGACACGCGCCGGCTCCTCGCCGACGAGCTCGGCGTCGACCCCACCCCCGAACTCTCCCGGCTCCAGCAGCGCATCCTGCAGGCCGACGCCGAACTCGCCCGCCCGGTCGAGGAGGCCGCCCCGGCCGCCGCGCCCCTCGCCCGTCCCGCCCAACTCCCGGCCACCGTGCCGGACTTCACCGGCCGCGCCGCCTTCGTGCGGGAGCTGAGCTCCCGGCTCGCCACCGCCGACGGCCACATCATGGCGGTCTCGGCGCTCGCGGGCATCGGGGGCGTCGGCAAGACGACGCTGGCCGTGCACGTCGCCCACGAGGCCCGGCCGCACTTCCCGGACGGCCAGCTGTACGTGGACCTCCAGGGCGCCGGCTCCGGCGCCGCCGCGCCGGAGACCGTCCTCGGCTCGTTCCTCCGCGCGCTCGGCACCCCGGACTCCGCCATCCCGGACTCGCTCGACGACCGGGCGGCGCTCTACCGCTCGACGCTCGACGGACGCCGGGTCCTCATCCTCCTGGACAACGCCCGCGACGCCGCCCAGATCCGCCCGCTGCTGCCCGGCACGGCGGGCTGCGCGGCCCTCGTCACCAGCCGGATCCGCATGGTGGACCTGGCGGGCGCGCACCTGGTGGACCTCGACGTGATGTCCCCCGAGGAGGCGCTCCAGCTCTTCACGAGGATCGTCGGCACGGAGCGGGTCCAGGCCGAACGGGAGGCCGCCCTCGACGTGGTCGCCGCCTGCGGCTTCCTCCCCCTCGCGATCCGCATCGCCGCGTCCCGCCTGGCGGCCCGCCGCACCTGGACGGTCTCCGTGCTGGCGGCCAAGCTGGCGGACGAGCGGCGGCGCCTGGACGAACTCCAGGCCGGGGACCTCGCGGTGAAGGCCACGTTCGAGCTGGGCTACGGCCAGCTGGAGCCGGCCCAGGCCCGCGCCTTCCGGCTGCTCGGCCTCGCCGACGGCCCGGACATCTCCCTCGCGGCCGCCGCCGCCGTCCTGGACCTTCCGCTCCGGGACACCGAGGACCTCCTGGAGGCCCTCGTCGACACCTCGCTCCTCGAGTCGGCGGCGCCCGGCCGCTACCGCTACCACGACCTGGTCCGCCTCTACGCGCGCGCCTGCGCCGACCGCGACGAGCAGCCGCCGTCGGAGAAGGAGGCGGCGCTCTCCCGGCTCCTCGACTTCTACCTGTCGACGGCGGCCCGGGTGTACGCGATCGAGCGCCCCGGCGACCGTCTCGTCGACCACCTGGAACCCACCGGGTACCAGGGCCTGGTCTTCACCGGCCGCCACGAGGCCCAGGACTGGCTCTACGCCGAGGCCAACTGCCTGCTGGCCACCGTCCGCCAGTCCGCCACCGCCCCCTCGGCCCTGCGCCGGGGCGTGGACCTGCTGTGGGCGTCGCTGGACCTCGGGGAGTCGGGGGCGAACGCCCGGGAGTTCGAGGCGACAGGAGCCGTCGTGCGCGACGCCGCCCTCGCGCTGGCGGACGACAGGGCCGCGGGCCGCGCGTTCATGGTGCTCGCCGGAGTGCACCACACGGCCGGCCGCTTCAAGGAGGCCGACCGGGACGCCGAACTCACGCTGCCGCACGCGGAGCGGGCCGGGGACCCGATCCCGGCCTGCTGGTCCGCGAACGCCCGGGGCATCATCGCGCTCTACCAGAACCGCTTCGCCGAGGGCGAGCAGTACCTCACCGAGGCCATCGAACGCTTCCGCGGCATCGGCGACGAACCCGGCGAGGCCAGCGCCCTCTGCAACCTCTCCCGCATCCGGCTGGCCACCGGACGCACGTCGAGCGCGATCGCCCTCGCCCGGCAGGGCACCGAGATCTACGACGCGATGGGCCACGCCCTCCGGGGCGCCAACGGGCGGTACGCGCTCGCGCTGGCCCTCACCCAGGACAACCAGCTCGCCGCGGCGGGCGAACGGCTCCGCGAGGCGCTGGCCGTCTTCGCCGACAGCAGGCAGCGGCTCTGGGAGGGGATGACCCTCTTCCGGCTCGCCGAGGTGGACCTGGCCGCGCACCGGAGCGCCCAGGCGGCCTCGAACGCGGAGATGGCGCTCACGGTGCTGCGCGGCATCGGCGGCGAGTGGCGCCGCGGCAACGTCCTCACCGTGCTCGGCCGGGCCCTCTTCGGCATCGGCCAGAGCGGACGGGCGCTGGTCTGCTGGCGGGAGGCCCTCGACATCTTCGAGGAACTCGGGGCGCCGGAAGCCGCGGAGGTGCGCGCCCTGCTCGCCCCGGCGACGGCCGCATAGCTCGTCGAAACCGTCCTGGCCAGTGCGTTCATCGTTCGTTTATCACCGCCCGGCAAGCTCTTCCTCACGACGATCCGTCGCGTCGGGGGGCAGGCGGGTCGCCGGTGAGGTCGAGGTCCCTGAGTACTAGGGTGATCGGCCCCGGAGATTCGTCCAGCTGTCCACGGGGGAACGGCTGGACGAGTCTCCCCACATCTCGGACATCACACGCAGGAGTTGACGAGCATGACCGACCCGATCAAGCAGGACCCGATCATCACCACCAAGGACATGCACGCCACCTCGGAGCCGGCCCTGGACTCGATCACGGCGAAGATCAAGGGCACCGGGGAGGCGTCGATCACCACCAAGGACATGCACGCCACCTCGGAGCCGGCGATCGACGCGATCACCGCCAAGGTGACGGACGCGGACCTCGAGAACCACCCGGTCAAGCCGGTCGACTAGCCACTCCTGACGGGGATGGACCGCGGCGGCGACTTCGGGGGAGCCGCCGCGGACCACCGGGAGGGTCCGGTCGACGGGGGAGCACACGGGCTCGGGGGACGCCCGACGGAACCAGGGGGGATCCGTCCGGGCAGGGCCCGTGCGCAACGCGATCGGACCACCACGAAGAGGGGCCGGGCAGCTGCCCGGCCCCTCCGGTGTGCGTCGCGCGGAAGGCGTCGTCCTCACGCGTCCTCACGCGTCGGCGGGCGTGGCCGCGGGGTCCGGGGGCGAGGTCCGGGTCCGTGCCGGGGCCGGGGCCGGGGTCGGGGTCTCGTCGGTGCCGTCCCCGCGCGCCCTCAGCTCTCCCTTCACCACCTTGCCGCTCGCGTTCCTCGGGAGTTCCGTCACGAACTCGACCTGCCTCGGCACCTTGTAGTTCGCCATCTCCCGCCGCGACCAGGCGATCAGGTCGTCCGCGGTGATCCTCGCCCCCCGCCTCCGCACCGCGAAGGCCTTGCCGACCTCGCCCAGACGGGCGTCGGGGATCCCGATCACGGCGACGTCCGCGATGTCGGGGTGGAGGCCGAGGAGTTGCTCGATCTCGGCCGGGTAGGCGTTGAAGCCGCCCACGATGAACATGTCCTTGAGCCGGTCGGTGATCCGCAGGTTGCCGGCCTCGTCGAGGACGCCGATGTCGCCGGTGCGGAGCCAGCCGTCCCCGTCGACCGCCGCCGCCGTCGCCTCCTCGTCCTCGAAGTAGCCGCTCATCACGTGGTGGCCCCGGACCAGGACCTCGCCGGTCTCGGAGAGGCGCACCTCGGTGCCGGGGATCGCGCGGCCCGAGGTGGTGGCGACGGTCGTGTCCGGGTCGTCGCGGCGGCACATGGTGACGATGCCGCTCGCCTCGGAGAGGCCGTACGCGGTGAGGACCGTGCCGACGCCCAGGTCGGTGCGGAGGCGTTCGACGAGCCGCAGCGGGACCACGGCCGCCCCGGTCACGACGAGGCGCAGGGAGGAGAGGTCGTGGGCCGGGCGGGCGGGGTGGTCGAGCAGGGACTGGTGGAGGGTGGGCGGGCCCGGCAGGACGGTGATGCGTTCGGCGGTGATGTGGGCGAGGACGGTGTCGACGGTGAAGACGGACTGCGGGACGATCACCGCCCCCCGCATCAGGCAGGCGAGGATCCCGGCCTTGTAGCCGAAGGTGTGGAAGAAGGGGTTGACCACGAGGTAGCGGTCGCCCGCGCGGAGGCCGGCGAGCTCGGCCCAGATCGCGTAGCAGCGCAGGCTCTGGGCGTGGCTGATGACGGCGCCCTTGGGACGGCCGGTGGTGCCGGAGGTGTAGATGATGTCGGAGGGCGCCGTGGGGTCGATGGCGGCGGCCCGTGCGTGGACCCGGGCGGCCGGGACGGCGTCGCCCTCGGCGAGGAAGGCCTTCCAGGTGGTCCACTCCGCCTCGTCGGGCGCGGTGTCGCCGAGGACCACGACCTTCTCCAGGTGCGGGAGGGCGACTCCGGAGCGGCGCAGGGAGGCCACGTACGAGGTGCCGAGGAAGGTGCCGGTGACGAAGAGCAGCCGGGCCCGTGAGCGCTGGAGGACGTGGGCTGCCTCGGTGCCCTTGAAGCGGGTGTTGAGGGGGACGAGGACGGCTCCGGCGGTGACGGCGCCGAGGGCGGAGACGATCCAGTCGAGGGTGTTGGGGGCCCAGATCGCGACCCGGTCCCCCGCCCGTAGGCCGGTGGCGAGACAGGCGGCCGCCGCCCGTTCGACGCGTTCGCCGAGTTCGGCGTAGCTGACGCGGGTGCGGCCGTCGACGACGGCCTCCCGCGCTCCGTACCGCCTCGCCGCCGCCCGTACGAGACCGGGGATCGTTCCCCACTCCAGGTCGCCGCGCATCTCCACCTCGACCACTCCCGTTCCACCGAACCCGTGAGCTGACTATCCGTCAGATTAGTTGTAACCTGACGCGCTGTCAGTAGCGCTGCCACACGGGGAGGTCGCCTTGCTCAAGGACGCCACTGCCATCGTCGGGATAGGACAGACCGCCTTCGCCAAACGGCTTCCCGAGACGGAGAGGACGCTCGCCTGCCGGGCGATCCTCGCCGCCCTCGACGACGCCGGGATCCACCCCTCCGAGGTCGACGGCTTCGCCTCCTACACGATGGAGGAGACCGACGAGGTCGAGGTCGCCAAGGCGATCGGCGCCGGCGACGTCACCTTCTTCTCCAAGGTCGGCTACGGCGGCGGCGGCTCCTGCGCCACCGTCGGCCACCTCGCCGCCGCCGTCGCCACCGGACAGGCGAGCGTCGGCGTCGCCTGGCGGTCCCGCAAACGGGGCAGCGGCCCCCGCCCCTGGAAGAACACCGCCGTCCAGCTGCCCACCCCCGGCCAGTGGACCCGCCCGTTCGGGCTGCTCCGCCCCGCCGACGAGATCGGCATGCTCGCCCGCCGCTACATGCACGAGTACGGCGCCACCCGCGACCACCTCTTCAACGTGGCCCTGGCC
This sequence comes from Streptomyces sp. NPDC002057, assembly GCF_040296665.1. Taxonomy (NCBI): domain Bacteria; kingdom Bacillati; phylum Actinomycetota; class Actinomycetes; order Kitasatosporales; family Streptomycetaceae; genus Streptomyces; species Streptomyces sp. NPDC002057. The sequence goes on along the minus strand of NZ_JBEOXR010000005.1, from coordinate 80,456 downwards.
TGCCGCAACCGCGCCAACCAGAACCCCGCGGCGATCATGTACGAACGCCCGCTGACCCGCGAGATGTACATGACCTCCCGCTGGATCAGCGAACCCCTCTGCCTCTTCGACAACTGCCTGGAGACCGACGGCGCCCTCGCCTGCGTCATCGTCTCCGCCGAACGGGCCCGCGACTGCCGGCGGAAGCCGGTGTACGTCCACTCCGCCGCCCAGGGCCTGCCCTCCCAGCACCACGGGATGGTCAACTACTGGAACGACGACCCGCTCTCCGGACCCGCCTGGACCGCCGCACGGCACCTCTGGAAGCAGGCCGACTTCGGCCCCCAGGACGTCGACGTCGCCCAGATCTACGACGCGTTCACCCCGCTCGTCCCGCTCTCCCTGGAGGGGTACGGCTTCTGCGGACGCGGCGAGGGCGCCGCCTTCACCGAGGGCGGCGCGCTGGAGGTCGGCGGCCGGCTGCCCCTCAACACCGGCGGCGGCGGGCTCTCGGAGGCGTACGTCCACGGCTTCAACCTCATCAACGAGGGCGTGAAGCAGCTCCGCGGCACCTCCACCGCCCAAGTCCCCGACGCCGCCACCTGCCTCGTCACGGCGGGCGAGGGCGTCCCCACCTCCGCGATCCTGCTGCGTTCCTGACCCTGCCGCGTTCCTGAGGAGTTGGTCCCGCCATGCTGACCCCCGTCACCGACGAGGACGGCGCCCCCTTCTGGGAGTACGCCGCCCGGGGCGAACTGCGCGTCCAGAGCTGCGCCGACTGCGGCGAGCTGCGCTTCCCGCCCCGCCCCTGCTGCCCGCACTGCCAGTCCTTCGCGAGCGAGTGGCGCCGGATGTCCGGACGCGGCCGGATCTGGTCGTACGTCCTGCCCCACCCGCCCCTGCTGCCCGAGTACGCCGCCCAGGCCCCGTACAACGCGGTGCTCGTCGAACTCGCCGACGCCCCCCGCATCCGCCTCGTCGGCAACGTCGTCGCCGCCCCCGACGCCCTCCTGAACTCGGTCGACCCGAGCCGGCTCCGCATCGGCGCCCCGGTGAAGGTGGCCTTCACCGAGATCGACGGACTCGCCGTCCCCCGCTGGCTCCTGGAGCGCGGATGAGCGTCCCCGGCGTCACCGTCGAGCGCGACAAGGAGACGGGGGTCGCGGTCGTCACCCTCGACCGGGCGGCGAAGCACAACGCGATCACCCTGGAGATGGCGCGCGGGCTGAGCGCCGTCTGGCGGGGGTTCCGGTACGAGGACGAGATCCGCGCGATCGTCGTCACCGGGGCCGGCGGGCGGGCCTTCTGCACCGGCGTCGACCGCTCGGCCGAGGTGCCGCAGCCCTCCTCCCCCTACACGATCGACGACCCGCTCCTCACGATCGGGCCCAAGGCGAACGACCTGTGGAAGCCGGTCGTCGCCGCCGTCGAGGGCATGGCCTGCGGCGGGGCGTTCTACCTGCTCGGCGAGGCGGAGTTCCTCGTCGCGGGCGAGGACGCCACCTTCTTCGACCCGCACACCACCTACGGGATGGTCAGCGCCTTCGAGACCGTCCACATGGCGCAGCGGATGCCGTTCGGGGAGGTCGCCCGGATGGCGCTGATGGGCGGCGCGGAACGGATCTCGGCCCGGCGGGCCCACGAGATCGGCCTCGTCTCCGAACTGACCCCGCCGGGCGGGGCGCTGGCCGCGGCCCTCGCGGCGGCCGGCGTCATCGCCGGCCATCCGACGGAGGCCGTGCAGGGCACGGTCCGGGCGCTCTGGTCGGTCCGCGAGGCCGCCCGCGCCCAGGCCCTGGCCCACGCCCCCCACCTGGTCGCCCTCGGCAATCTGCCGCCGGAACGCCAGGCGGAGCTGTTCGACGGGAGGTCGACGGGGCACCGCGTGCGATGAGGGACGCGCCGCAGGACGGGCGGGGGCCGGCGCCAGGACCGGGACCGGGGCCGGAACCGGACCGGGGCCGGCCCCGCGTCCGGCGCCCCTACCGCTCGCGCACCGTGCCGATCTCGCAGTTCTTCACCCGGTCGACCGTCTTCGGGTTCCGCATGGGCACGTCGACGGTCTGCGTCTCGCCGTCCGCCATGGTGACCTCGACGGCCCGCCCGTCGACCGTCGCGCCCTTGGCGTCCTTGAACGCCAGGACGATCTCGTAGGTCCCCCGGACCCGCCAGTCCCTCGGGGTGACCTCCACGGTCGCCGTGGTGTCGGCGGACCGGGCCGGTCTGCCCTTGCGCTTCCTCTGTCCGGGCTCCACGCAGTCGACGACGACCACCTCGACCGGCGCCGTCGACGAGGTGACGCTCGGCGTGGCCGTGGCGGTCTCCGTCACGCCGCCTCCCGACCCGCCGGAGCTGTCGTCGTGGTCCTCGTAGTCGTCGTTGCTCTTCTTGGAGCTGGAGCAGCCGCCGCCGTCGGAGTCACCGCTCCGGCTCTTGCTCTTCCCGCTGCCGCCGCCGCTGCTGCTACTGCCGTGGCCGGTCTGGAACCCGGTCAGCGCGAGCACCACCACGGTGAGCGTCGCCGCCATCTTCAGGCGCGTACGCACCATCGGCCCTCCCCGTTCTGTCTGTCGTGTCCGCGCCAGCCTAGGGCCTGTCCGGTGCCACGTGGCGGCAGGCCCCAGGGCCTGTCCGGTGCCACGTGGCGGGCCCCCCGCACCCGGCGTAGCGTCGGGAGCGAGAGCCGACCGCCCAGGAGGCCGCAACGATGATTCGCAACATCGTCGGCTCGGTGGTGGCTCTCGCAGGAGCGGCGGCCGCCGTCCGGAGCCCCTTCCGTGCCTGGTACGACGGCCGTCCCGGGCGGGACTACGCGATCGACGAACTCTTCACCGGCGTCACCGACGCCAGGGCCGAGCTGTTCGGATCGATCCTGCTGCCCTTCCTCTTCGCCGCCCTCGTCACCGTCCTCGGCGTGGTGCTGCGCTCGCGTCTCCTCGTCGCCTTCGCCGGACTCGTCGTCCTCGGCTTCACGATCCTGTGGATGGTGCGGTTCGGGCAGGCCGAGGGCGGGCTCACGGTCGGCGGCGACGGCAGGGGGCTCGGCGAGGGCGTCGCGACCGCCCTCGGCGGCGGGATCCTGCTGCTGCTCGGCGCGCTCGTCATGTCCGGCCGGGCCCGACCGCCGCACCACGGCGACCGGCCGCCCCGGTCCGCCGGTCCCCCGCTCGGCTGGACGCCGCCGCGGGACCCGTCGGCACCGCCCCGGCCGGCGGACCCGTATCCCGCCCCGGAGGAGCCTCGCCGCGACCCGCGGGCCTCGGCGCCGTACGCGGCGACGCGGACCTTCGACGTACCGGCCCCGGACCCGGAACGGGAGAACCCGCCGCCGAAGGGCTAGGCCCTTCCACGGCGGGTCCGTCGTTCCCTACGGGCGCGCGGCGGAGCCCCTGCCCGTCGCCGTGCCCTTGACCGCGTCGAGCGCGTACACGCAGCGGTCCTTGCTGCACGCGTACACGACCCCGCCCTTCGCCACCGGCGAGCCGGTGATCTCACCACCGGTCGCGAGCTTCCAGCGCAGCTGCCCGCCGGTCGCGTCCAGGGTGTAGAGGACGTGGTCGGCGGAGCCGAAGTGCACCCGGCCGTCGGCGACGACCGGGGAGCCGACCAGTTCGCCGCCGGCCGCGAAGCGCCACCTGGGCGTGCCGGTGACCGCGTCGAGCGTGTAGAGCGCGCTGCCGCTGCCGACGTGGACGCTGCCGTCGGCGACGAGCACCGGCTCGGCCGACTGGCGCGGCTCGGTGGCGATCCGCCAGCGGTCCTGCCCGGTGGTCGCGTCGATCGCGTACACCGTGCCGAGGTGGTCGGAGAGGTACACCCCGCCGCCCGTGACGGCGGGCCCCGGGGCGAACGCCGGCGGGGAGAGGAAGACGGCCGGTGCCTCGAAGTGCCAGCGGACGTGCCCGGCGGCGATGTCGATCGACAGGACCCGGTTCCCGGCGGAGACGTACACGCAGCCGTCCTCGGCCGGGGCGACCCGGACGGGCACGTTGGCGCAGGAGGCGGCGTCGCCGATCGGGTACGACCAGCGCTCCACGCCCGTCCGGGCGTCGAGGGCCTGGAGCCGGGCCTCCCGCCACACGTACACGGTGTCGCCGTGCACGGCGGGACCCGCCTCCGGGGTCTCGAAGTCCGTCTGGGCGCCGGTGACCTCCCACAGCTTGGCGCCGTTGGAGGCCTCCCAGCCCTGCACCCCGCCACCGCGCGTGCCGGTGACGACGGTGCCCCGGTCGACCTGGAGCGAGTACACCCAGGCGTCCGTCCGCAGCCGCCAGCGCTCGCTTCCGTCGGTCGCGTCGAGCGCGTAGAGGGTGGGCCCGTCGGAGGCGTGGATACGGCCCGCGGCGACGGCCATGGACCAGGCCACGTCCCGGGTCTTGAACTGGCGCCGGCCGCTGCCGGTGTCCAGGGCGTGTACCTCGAAAGAGGTCACGTAGAGGAGGTCGCCCTCCACGACCGGGGTGCCCCAGACGTCGTTCGACATCCGGAAGCGCCACGGCCGCCAGGGGCCGGGCTCCGGCGGCGGGGCCTGGTCGGGGCCCTGGGAGGGGACGCCCACCGGGCGGGAGCCGGGCGGCGGGCCGGGCTCCCCGGCGTACGAACCGTGGTCCGCGCCGTGCGGGCCGCCACCGGGCGGCCGGATCCAGCCGGTCGCCGGGCCCGCGTCGGCGCTCCGGCCGACGGCGAGCGCGGCGCGGGTGTCGGCGACCCGGGGGCCGGGGCCGATCGGCACGGTCGCGCCGCTCAGGCGTACGGGCCCGCCCGCGCTCTCGGCGGGACCCGCGTGCCGGCCACCGCCGACGGGCGCGGGGTCGCCGTGACGGCCGCCGGCGGGTGCCTGGTCGGGAAAGCGCGGGTCGCCGCCCGGGGGGTCGGCGGGCCGGCGCGGCGGGCGCGGCGGCATGGGCGGCGCGGTCGGCGCCGGTGCCGGGCGGCCGCCGCGACGGGTCTCGATCATCTCGGTGGCGCTCTGCGGCAGCCAGGCCGAGGCCGTTCCGCTGTCGTCGCTGCCGGGGCCGAAGAGGTGCGGGGCCAGCTGCGCCTGGAGGTCGGCCGGGGTGGGCCTGCGGGTGACGTCCATCTGCATGCAGGACTCGATGAGGGGCCGCAGCTCCTCGGGCAGGCCCTCCAGGTCGGGGCCCTCGCGGAGCAGCATGAAGACGGTCTCGACCGGGTTGGCGCCGTGGAAGGGCGCGTGGCCGGTGGCGGCGAAGACCAGCATCGAGCCCAGCGAGAAGACGTCGCTGGCGCCGGTGACGCTGCGCGAGTCGCGGGCCTGCTCGGGCGACATGTAGGCCGGGGTGCCGACGGCGACGTTGGTCATGGTCAGGCGCGTGTTGGAGACGCCCGACGCGATGCCGAAGTCGATCACCCGGGGGCCGTCCTCGACGACGAGCACGTTGGAGGGCTTGAGGTCACGGTGGACCAGGCCCGCGCCGTGGATGGACTGCAGGGCCTCGGCGACGCCGGCGGCCAGCCAGCGCACGGCCTGGGCCGGGAGCGGTCCGCACTCGTTCACTATTTCCTCGAGCGAGGGCGCGGGGACGTAGGCGGTCGCCAGCCAGGGCACGGCGGCCCGCGGGTCGGCGTCCACGACGGCGGCCGTGTAGAAGCCGGAGACCGCCCGCGCGGCCTCCACCTCACGGGTGAACCGGACGCGGAACAGCTGGTCCTCCGCGAGCTCCGTGCGCACGGTCTTGATCGCCACGCGCCGGCCCGAGGCCGAGCGCGCGAGATAGACCAGGCCCATTCCGCCCGCGCCGAGCCGGCCCAGCACCTCGAAGGGCCCGATACGTCTCGGGTCGTGCTGCGTCAGCTGTTCCACTTGCCTGCCACCTCCCCGTACGGGCCATGAGGGTACGGCCCCGTGGCCCTGATTCTTCCTGTCCGAGGGCCCGGTTGCGAACCCGGGGGCGGATCGGGGTGTCACGGGTCATATGGGGAGTGGTCCGGTACGGGACGCGCCGGGTGGCGAAGGCGGGACTTCTCAGGCGGTACCGGCCGGTTTCGGTTCGGCGAGGACCGCGAAGCGGGCGCCCTGGTTGTCGTGGAGGACGGCGATGCGGCCGTGCGGGGTGTCGAAGGCCGGGGTGGCGACCCGGCCGCCGAGCCGGACGGTGGTCGCGCAGGCCTCGTCGCAGTCGTGGACGGTGAAGTAGACGAGGACGTGGCCGGGCATCGCGGCGGGGAAGTCGTCGGTGATGACGGCACGTCCGCCGAAGGCGCTGTCGTCGCCGGGGCGGGAGCCGGGGGGCGACCAGACGCGGTAGTCGAAGCCGCCGTCCCTGCCCTCCTCGTCGGCGTCGGCCTGGCGGCCGAGGTAGCCGAAGACGGTGGCGTAGAAGGTGTCGACGGCGTCGGGACGGCGGGTGTACACCTCCATCCAGCAGAAGGAGCCCGGCTCGTTCGTCGTCTCGAAGCCGTCGTCGTCGCCGGTCTGCCGCAGTCCGAAGACGGCGCCGCCGGGGTCGGCGGCGAGGGCGAGGACGCCGAAGGGGCCGACGGGGTAGGGCTCCATGACCATCTGTCCGCCCGCGGCCTTGATCCGGGCGGCGAGGGTGCCCGCGTTCCCGGTGGCGAGGTAGAGGGTCCAGGTGGTGGGCATGCGGCCGTCGCGCTTGGGGAGGAGTCCGGCGACGCGTCGGCCGCGGAGGAGGGCCTCGTCGCGGTCGGGGTCGAAGGTCCAGCCGAAGAGCTCACCGTAGAAGCGCTTGCCCGCTTCGAGGTCGGGAAGCTGTGCGTCCACCCAGCAGGGGGTGCCCTCAGTGCGTACGGCCATGGCTCCACGCTAGGTCCGAGAGGGCGGCGGCGCAGGCCCCCGCGTACCTCCACCCACCCCGACATGCGAACAAAGTGGCGATTTATCGGGGCAGAACCCTTGGGGCGCTTGAGTTGTCCACCGAAGTTGTCCACAGGCTGTTCATAAGCCTATTCGGGTGCGGGGCTCCGGGCGCCGCCCTCGTCCCGCTCCAGAACTGGCGCGATCCCGCCCCTCCGTCCGGAGCCACTCCGGCACACACACCCGCGCCGACCTCGCAGAACGCGGCCGGACGTGGGGTGCACCCCATTTGCAGTCGGCCGAATCGCGCGCCGACCCCCCCTCGGTAAGCTGACGGCATGACAGGACAAGTACGCACCGTCGACGGCCGCGTGGCCGGACGACGCGGCCAGGCGACGCGGCAGAAGCTGCTCGACTGCCTCGGTGAGATGCTCAGCTCCTCGCCCTACCGGGACGTCAAGGTCATCGATGTGGCCCGGAAGGCGGGTACTTCACCCGCGACGTTCTATCAGTACTTCCCGGACGTCGAGGGAGCGGTTCTCGAGATCGCGGAGGAGATGGCCAAGGAGGGCGCCGGGCTGACCGAGTTGGTCTCCGGACGCTCCTGGGTCGGCAAGGCCGGCTGGCAGACCTCCGAGGAACTCGTCGAAGGCTTCCTGGACTTCTGGCGGAAGCACGACGCGATCCTCCGGGTCGTGGACCTCGGCGCGGCGGAGGGCGACAAGCGGTTCTACAAGATCCGCATGAAGATCCTGAACTCGGTCACCAACTCCCTGACGGACGCGGTGAAGGAGCTCCAGGCCAAGGGCAAGGTCGACAAGGAGGTCAGCCCCGCCGCCATGGCCGGCTCGCTCGTGGCGATGCTGGCCGCGGTCGCCGGACACCAGAAGGGCTTCACGACCTGGGGCGTGAAGCAGGCCGAACTCAAGCCGAACCTGGCCCTGTTGGTGCATCTGGGCATCACCGGCAAGAAGCCGACCAGATAGCCCCGACCACTCCTTCTCCCGTCCTGTCGTCGACGCCGACGGCGGCCCGCCCCGCCCCCGCGGAGCGCAACCGCCGTCGGCGTCGCCGTGTCCGGACCACGCCCGGAACCCCGCGCCCGGGTCGGGGCGGGCGGGGCGGGGCCCTGAGGGGCCGGTCCGCCGAGGGGCCGGGTCCACCGAGGGACCGGGTGCACCGAGGGACCGGGTCCACCGAGAGAGCGGGTCCACCGAGAGGGCGGGCCCCACGGTTCGGCTTCCCGGGAGGACTCACCGCCGGGTCAGCCGGAAGAGTCTGATCTCGCGCTCGATCCGCGCCTGGTACGTGGCGTACGGCGGCCAGAACTCCAGCGCCGCCCGCCAGGCCGCCGCCCGCTCCTCCCCCGTGAGCAGCCGCGCCCGTACGGGGACGTCCTCGCCCCGCCAGTTCACCTCGGCCTCCGGATGGGCGAGCAGGTTCGCCGTCCACGCGGGGTGGCCGGGGCGGCCGAAGTTGGAGCCGACGAGCAGCCAGCCGCCGTCCGGCTCGGGCATGCAGGCGAGCGGGGTCACCCGGGGCAGTCCGCTCCTCGCGCCCCGGGCGGTGAGCACGACCCCGGGCAGCATCTGGGCGCTGAGCAGTACCTTTCCCCTGGTCAGCCGGTGTACGGCCTTGTCCATGGCGGGGATGACGTGCGGGCCGATCCGGGCGAAGGTCCGGGTCGAGGACATCTTCTGCATCAGTCTGCGTCCGACGGGCATCTACGCCGCCACCTCTCCGAAGAGTCCGGTCCGTTCCGCCGCCCGTGCGCGCAGCCGCCGCACGGGCCCGAAGAGCAGTTCGTCGGAGGCGGCCCGCTTGAAGAAGAGGTGCGCCTCGTGTTCCCAGGTGAAACCGATGCCGCCGTGGAGCTGGATGGACTCCCCAGCGGTGGTGCGCAGCGCCTCCAGGGCGTGGGCGAGCGCGAGGGGACCGCTCTCGGGTCCCGGGCCGGGTTCGCGGGCCGCGCAGTGGGTGAGCGCGCGGGCGGCCTCGACCTGGACGTAGAGGTCGGCGAGCCGGTGCTTGACCGCCTGGAAGGAGCCGACGGGCCGGCCGAACTGTTCGCGCGCGCCGACGTGGGCGACGGTCCGGTCGAGGGCCTCGCCGGCCGCGCCGACGGCTTCGGCGGCGAGCATGACGGCGGCGGCGCGGCCGGTGGTGGCGAGGGCGCCGAGGACGTCGGCCGGTTCCCCGCCGAGGAGTTCGGCTCGGGTGTCCCTGAACTGGACGGTGGCCTGGGTGCGGGTGAGGTCCAGGGTGGGCTGCCGGGTGCGGACGAGCGCGGTGGAAGGGTCGTCGCCCTCCGCGTGGACGAGGAAGAGGAGGGTGCGGCTGCGGGCGAAGCCGCCCGCGTGGGCGGCGACGAGCAGGAGTCCGGCGCTGTGCCCGTCGACGACCTGGGGGGCCTCGCCGTACAGCCGCCAGCCTCCGTCGGCCGCGTGCGCCTGGACGCCTCCGGCGCGGCCGCCGCCGGACCAGGCCTCGGCGGCGTTGTCGCCGGTGAGGCCGAGGGCGAGGGCGAGGGGGCCGGGGACGGCGAGGGCGCAGGTGAGGCTTCCGTCGGCGAGCCGCGGGAGGAGCGCGGCGCGCTGGTCGGGGGTGCCGAGGGCGGCGAGGAGCGGGGCGGCGAGGACGCTGGTGGCGAGGAGCGGGGAGGGGGCGAGGGCGCGGCCGGTCTCCTCGCAGGCGAGGGCGAGTTCGGCGGGCCCGCAGCCGACGCCTCCGTACTCCTCGGGGAGGGCGAGCCCGGCGAGGCCGAGGGTGCCGGACATCCGGGCCCAGAGCTCGGGGTCGTACCCCTGGGGGGTGGCGGTGGCCGCGCGGTTCTCCCGCGGCCCGGCCCGTTCGGCGAGCAGGTCCCGCAGGGTGCGGCGGATCTCCCGCTGCTCCTCGGTGAGCGGGGCGGCGAGCGAGGCGGTTCCGGCGGCGGCGAGCGCTGTGCTGTCGGCGGCGTCCATGAGGCTCCCTCCGTATCTGACGGTGCGTCATGCTAGAGCGGGGCGAGGCCCGTTGCCCAGAGAGGCGCCGGTCCCGATCGCATAAATCTGATGTACCGTCAGATTCATGCCCACCACCACGCGCAGCTCCCGCCGCGTCGCCGTCGTCGGCGTCTCCCTCGCCGACTGCGGACGCGTCGACGAGGCCACCCCCTACGCCCTGCACGCCCAGGCCGCCCGGCGCGCCCTCGCGGACAGCGGCCTCGACCGCTCCCTGATCGACGGCCTCGCCTCGGCGGGCCTCGGCACCCTCGCCCCGGTCGAGGTCGCCGAGTACCTGGGCCTGCGCCCCCGCTGGGTGGACTCGACCGCCGTCGGCGGCGCCACCTGGGAGGTCATGGCGGCGCACGCCGCCGACGCGATCGCCGCGGGCCACGCCAACGCGGTCCTCCTCGTGTACGGCTCCACCGCGCGCGCCGACATCCGCGCCCGCCGCCGGACCGGGAACCTCTCCTTCGGGGCGCGCGGCCCGCTCCAGTTCGAGGTCCCGTACGGGCACACCCTGATCGCGAAGTACGCGATGGCCGCGCGCCGTCACATGCACGAGTACGGGACGACCCTGGAGCAGCTCGCCGAGGTGGCCGTCCGGGCGCGGGCGAACGCGGCGCTCAACCCCGAGGCGATGTTCCGCGAGCCGATCACCGTCGACGACGTCCTGTCCGGGCCGATGATCGCGGACCCGTTCACCAAACTGCACTGCTGCCTGCGCAGCGACGGCGGCTGCGCGGTGCTGCTCGTCGCCGAGGAGTACGTCCAGGACTGCCGTACCGCCCCGGTCTGGGTGCTCGGCACGGGCGAGCACGTGTCGCACACCACGATGTCGGAGTGGGAGGACTTCACGGTCTCCCCGGCGGCGGTCAGCGGCCGGCTCGCCTTCGAGCGGGCGGGCGTCCGGCCGGCCGACGTGGACGTCGCCGAGATCTACGACGCCTTCACCTACATGACGCTGGTGACCCTGGAGGACCTGGGCTTCTGCGCGAAGGGCGAGGGCGGGGCGTTCGTCCAGGAGAAGGACCGGCTGCCGGTGAACACGGACGGCGGCGGCCTCTCCGCCTGCCACCCCGGGATGCGGGGGCTCTTCCTCCTGGTGGAGGCGGTGCGGCAGTTGCGCGGCGAGGCTCCGGGGCTCCAGGTACGGCGACCGGACGGCTCGCTGCCGGAGGTGGCGGTGGCGTCGGGGACGGGGGGCTGGTTCTGCTCGTCGGGGACGGTGGTGCTGGGGCGCGGCTGAGCCCGGGCGGGGGCGGCCCAGGATCTATACAAGCGTCATAGACAAGCGTGTAGGACGTCCGTATAGTCATGGCCGTGGGCAGGGGAAGGCCCACACCATCCGACAAGGAGTCCTGCCATGAGCAGCACCGCCCGCCCCGCCCGGACCGTCCTGATCTCCGGCGCCTCGGTCGCCGGCCCGGCCCTCGCCCTCCGGCTCCACCGGCACGGCTTCACCCCCACCGTCGTCGAGCGCGCCCCCGAACTGCGCACCGGCGGCTACAAGGTCGACATCCGGGGCACCGCGATCGAGGTCTGCCGCCGGATGGGGATCCTCGACGAGATCCGCGCGCACTCCACGGACATGCGGGGCGGTTCGTACGTCGACTCCGCCGGCCGCACCATCGGCGAACTCCCCGCCGACGTCTTCGGCGGGCGCGTCGAGGAGGACGACGAGATCATGCGCGGCGAGCTCGCCCGCATCCTGTACGAGCGGACCCGCGACGACGTCGAGTACCTCTTCGGCGACTCGGTCGCCGCCCTCGCCGAGGACGCCGACGGCGTCACGGTCACCTTCGAGAGCGGCACCGTCCGCCGCTTCGACCTCGTCGTCGGCGCCGACGGCCTCCACTCGAACACCCGCCGGCTCGTCTTCGGCCCGGAGGAGCGGTTCAAGCGCCACCTCGGCGCGTACATCTCCATCTTCACCGCCCCCAACCACCTGGGACTGGACCGCTGGGAGACCTACCACGCGCTCCCCGGGAAGCTGGTCTGCGTCTACAGCTCGGCCGGCGAGTCCGGCAGGACCCCTGCACCCCGCGGGTCCGACGCGGGCGGCGCGGGCGGCGCGGGCGGCGCGGGCGGCGCGGGCGGCGCGGGCGGCGCGGCCGACGCCAAGAACCTCTTCGTCTTCTCCGCGCCGGAACAGCCCCACCTCCGGGACACCGCCGCCCAGAAGCGCCTGCTCGCCGAGGCCTTCGCAGGTGACGGCTGGGAGATCCCGCGGCTCCTCGGCCACGCGGCCGACGCCGACGACTTCTACCTCGACTCGATCTCCCTCGTCGAGATGGACCGCTGGTCGAAGGGGCGCGTCGTCCTCCTCGGCGACGCCGCCCACTGCGCCTCCCTCGCCTCCGGCCAGGGCACCGGACTCGCCCTCACCGGCGCGTACGTCCTGGCGGCCGAACTGGCCCGGGCCGACGGCGACCACACCGTCGCCTTCGCCCGCTACGAGGCGCACATGCGGCCGGGCGTGGAGCAGAACCAGAGGATGGCGGAGGGCTTCGTCAAGGAGATGACCGTGGGCTCCCGGTGGAGGATCCGGCTGCGCATGCTCATGGTGCGGACCCTGCCGAGGACCCCGTGGAAGAACCTCGTGGCCAGGAAGATCCGCGACGGGATCCAGGCGGCGGCGAACGCCGTCCCGCTCCCCGACGAGGCCCCGGCCCCGCGCTCTACGGTGTCCCCATGACCGACTTCCACCACGCCCTGCGCTCCCTGAAGGTCTGGGACACCGAGCTCCCCGCCTTCGACCCGGCGGCCACCCCGGCCGAACCGCTCCCCCTCTTCCACGACTGGTTCACGGCGGCGGTCGCGGCCGGCCAGACGGAGCCGCACACCCTCTCCCTGGCCACCGCGGACGAGGCCGGCCGGCCCGACGTCCGTACGGTGATGCTGCACGACGCCGACGCCCGCGGCTGGCACTTCGCCTCGCACGCCACCAGCGCCAAGGGCCGTCAGCTCGCCGCCCGCCCCGAGGCCGCGCTCGGCTTCTACTGGCCGGTCCAGGGCCGCCAGGTCCGGATCCGGGGCCGTGTCACCACCGGCACCCCGGAGGAGGCGTACGAGGACCTCCACGCCCGCACCACCGGTTCCCTCGCCTCGGCCCTGGTGGGCCGGCAGAGCGAGGTCCTGGACTCGCCGGAGACCCTCGCGAAGGCGAGCGCGGCGGCCTGGCGGCGCGCGGAGGCGGAACCGGGGGCGGCCGCCCCCACCTGGACCCTGTACGTCGTCGAGCCGGCCGAGGTCGAGTTCTTCCAGGGCGACGCCCGCCGTCGCCACCTCCGCCTGCGCTACCGCCGCGACCCGGCGACGGCCACCGGCTGGACGCGCGAACTCCTCTGGCCGTGACGGCGGTCCGGAGGACTACTCGACGTCCCCGGAGCGGTACATCTCGTCGACCTCCCGGGCGAAGTCCCGCAGCACCGCCCGCCGTCTGAGCTTCAGGGACGGGGTCAGGTGCCCGGAGGACTCCGAGAACTCGGCGGTCAGCACCCGGAACGCGCGGATCGACTCCGCCCGCGAGACCAGCCGGTTGGCGTCGTCCACCGCCCGCTGGAGCGCGTCGAGCAGCTCCGCGTCCCGGGTCAGCTCCCAGAGCGCCAGGTGGTCCTTGTGCCGCATCCGCCGCCAGTGCGTCAGGCCCTCGTGGTCCAGGGTGATCAGGGCCGTGACGTACGGGCGGTCGTCGCCGAGGACCACGCACTGGGCGACCAGCGGGTGCGCGCGCAGCCAGTCCTCCAGCGGGGCCGGGGCCACGTTCTTGCCGGCCGAGGTGATGAGGATGTCCTTCTTGCGGCCGGTGATCCGCAGATAGCCGTCGGCGTCGAGCGAGCCCAGGTCGCCGGTGGGGAACCAGCCGTCGTCGGTGTACGGCACGGCCGCCCCGCGCGGGGCGTCCCAGTACCCGGCGAAGACATGGCCGCCCCTGAGCCACACCTCCCCGTCGTCGGCGATCCGGACGGCCGTGCCGGGCAGCGGCCACCCGACGGTTCCGGTGCGGGGCCGCTGCGGCGGGGTGACCGTCGACGCGGCCGTCGTCTCGGTCAGGCCGTACCCCTCGAAGACCTCGACGCCCGCGCCCGCGAAGAACTCCGCGAGGCGCGCGCCGAGCGGGGAGCCGCCGCAGATCACGTACCGCACCCGGCCGCCGAGGGCGGCCCGGATGCGCCGGTAGACGAGCGCGTCGTACAGGGTCCGCGCGGCCCGCAGGGAGAGCGAGGGCGCGGCCTCCCGCCCGTAGTCGCGGGCGACCCGGGCGGCCCGGTCGAAGGAGGCCGCCTTCCCGCCGCGTTCGGCGGTGGCCCGGGCGCTGTTGAAGACCTTCTCCAGGACGTACGGGATGGCGAGGAGGAAGGTGGGGCGGAACCCGGCGAGGTCGGTGAGGAGTTCCTCGCCCTCGACCGAGGGGGCGTGGCCGACCCGGACCCGGGCGCGGACGCAGCCGACGGCGACCATCCGCCCGAAGACGTGGGAGAGCGGCAGGAAGAGCAGGGTGGCGGCGGGCTCCTTGCTCCCGGAGACGAAGACGGGGTGGAGGAGCTTGACGGCGTTGTCGACCTCGGCGAAGAAGTTGGCGTGGGTGAGGGCGCAGCCCTTGGGGCGGCCGGTGGTGCCGGAGGTGTACACGAGGGTGGCGAGGGTCTCGGGGGTGAGCAGTCCCCGGCGGGCGGTGACGGCCTCGTCGGCGACCCGCGAGCCCGCGCGGCGGAGCTGGTCGACGGCGCCGGTGTCCAGGGCCCAGAGGTGGGCGAGGCCGGGCAGCTGCCGCCGCTCGGCGGAGACCAGCCGGGCCTGGGCGGGGTCCTCGACGACACAGGCGGCGGCGCCGGAGTCCTGGAGGATCCAGCGGGTCTGGAAGGCGGAGGAGGTGGGGTAGACGGGGACGGTGACGAGTCCGGCGGCCCAGGCGGCGAAGTCGATCAGGGTCCACTCGTAGGTGGTCCGTGCCATGAGGGCGAGCCGGTCGCCGGGCCGCAGGCCGTGGGCGATGAGCCCCTTGGCGACGGAGTGGACCTCGGCGGCGAAGGCGGCGGCCGTGACGTCGGTCCACTCCCCCCGGGGTCCCTTGCGGGAGAAGAGGACGGCCTCGGGGTCCTGGCGGGCGTTGTCGTACGGCAGGTCGGCGAGGGAGCCGCGGCGGACGGCGGGCACGAGGGCGGGGACGGAGACCTCCCGCACCACCCCGTCCACCAGGACCTTGCGGGGTTCGACCGGCTCGGTCCCGGATGCGGCGGTGGCGACGGACACGTGCGGCTCCTCGGTTGTCGCGATGAACTGAGGTCGTGCGTCGGTACGTTGCACCCTGAAGGGGCTTAACCAGTCGGTAACCTTACTGCGCGGTAAGCCTCAACGGGGAGACCAGCGCTCGCTTTTCATGAGGTTCCCGAGACCGGACCACGCGAAGTTCATCAGCGTCGCGGCCGCCTCCTTCGCCGTCACCCCCGGCGTCTCGTTCGCCCAGCTCGCCAGCGACTCGGCGGAGCCGACCAGCGCCTGCGCGAGCGCGGCGACGTCCCGCCCCGTGATGTCGGCGCCGTCCGGCGCCTCCCGCGCCGCCTCGCCGATCAGCCCGGCGACGAAGGCCGTGATCTCGTCCCGCATCCGGGCCGCCTCCCCGGCGAACGGCTCCCCCTGCGTCCGCGCCTGACGGCTGAGCACCGTCCAGGAGTCGGGGTGCCCGGCCGCGTACCCGAAGAAGGCCGAGAGCCCCGCCCACAGCCGCTCGTCGGGCGGCCCGCTCCGGTCGACGACCGCCTCGGCCACCACGGCGAGCAGCGCCTGCGCCTCCCGCCGGATCACGGCGGTGAAGAGCTCCTCCTTGGAGCGCAGGTAGAGGTACACCAGCGGCTTGGAGACCCCCGCGAGCTCGGCGATCTCGTCCATGGAGGCCGCCTGGTACCCGTTCCGCGCGAAGCACCGCACGGCCGCGTCCATCATCTGCCGCTCCCGCACGGCCCGCGGCAGCCGCCGCGCCTTCGCACCGTCGCCCATGGCGACCCACCCCTGCTTCCAAGATCCACTGGATGCCCCGCGAAAGCCTACGTGCCCCCTGCCCGGACGGGGGCAGGAGGCACGTGGGCACCGCTGGGAACGTACGGCCGGGAGATCAGGCGGCGGCGGTGACCGCGACCTTCCGGTCGGTCTCGTCGGCCTCGACCAGGTCGTCGATCGGGGACGACGAGGCGTTCTCGTACGCCGTGAGGTCGAGGATCTTCTCCTTGGCGGCGACGATCACCGGGACGGCCGCCTGGCCCGCCACGTTGGTGGCGGTGCGCATCATGTCGAGGATCGGGTCGATCGCCATGAGCAGGCCGACGCCCTCCAGGGGCAGGCCCAGGGTGGAGAGGGTCAGGGTCAGCATGACCGTCGCGCCGGTGAGGCCGGCGGTGGCCGCCGAGCCGATGACCGAGACGAAGGCGATGAGCAGGTAGTCACCGATGCCGAGCTGCACGTCGAAGATCTGCGCGATGAAGATCGCGGCGAGCGCCGGGTAGATCGCGGCGCAGCCGTCCATCTTGGTGGTGGCGCCGAACGGGACGGCGAAGGAGGCGTACTCCTTCGGGACGCCGAGGCGCTCGGTGACCTTCTGGGTGACCGGCATGGTGCCGACCGAGGAGCGGGAGACGAAGGCCAGCTGGATGGCCGGCCAGGCGCCCTTGTAGAACTGGATCGGGTTGACCTTGGCGACCGTCGCGAGCAGCAGCGGGTAGACGCCGAACATGACCAGGGCGCAGCCGATGTAGATGTCGGCGGTGAAGGTCGCGTACTTGCCGATCAGGTCCCAGCCGTAGTCGGCGATGGCGAAGCCGATGAGGCCGACGGTGCCGAGCGGGGCGAGGCGGATGACCCACCACAGGGCCTTCTGGAGGAGCTCCAGGATCGACTCGGAGAGGGTGAGGATCGGCTTGGCGCGGTCACCGAGCTTGAGGGCGGCGATGCCCGCGACTGCGGCCATGAAAACAATTTGAAGGACGTTCAGCTCAGTGAACGGTGTCACGACGTCCGTCGGGATGATGCCGGTCAGGAAGTCGATCCAGGAGCCCTCGCGCTTCGGCAGCTTGCCGTCCTGCGGGGTGAGGCCGGTGCCGGCGCCCGGGTTGGTGATCAGGCCGATGGCGAGACCGATGGCCACCGCGATCAGCGAGGTGATCATGAACCAGAGCAGCGTGCGGGTGGCGAGCCTGGCGGCGTTGTTCACCTTCCGCAGGTTGGTGATCGAGACCAGGATCGCGAAGAAGACGAGCGGGGCGACGGCCAGCTTCAGGAGCTGGACGAAGATGTCGCCGACCTGGCCGAGGGTCTCCTTCAGCCAGGAGACGTCCTGGCTGCGGGCGATCCAGCCGAGCAGGGCGCCGAGGACGAGACCGGCGATGATCTGGGCCCAGAAGGGGACCTTCGGTATGCGCGAGGAAGCGGGGGACTTCTCTTCGGGCGTGGTCGCGGACGCGGACACAGACACACTCCACAGGTGCGTATCGGGCAATACGGGGACGGGGGTGCGGCACACACGCGCTTTCACGCGGGCCGCTGCATGATGCCGGGTCAGAGCTCGCGGCAACAGACCGCGGACATACAGCGGCACAGATCGACGTGCAGGCGCGCCACGAGCGGGATGCTCGCGGCATGAGAGGGGCGCACTGCTGTCGTCATGTCGAACACGTTAACACTTGAACTTTGAGAACCTCAAAGCCCTTCTTTGGGGTAGACGGAGCCCCCTCTCACCTCCGAAACGCAGAACACCCCAGGCGGGAGCCTTGGAAGCTCCGACTGGGGTGTCCGGGGTTGTACGGGTCTGTGATGAACCTTACGCAGCCTTTACAGGGGCGCGGCGACCCCTCGCGGGTCGCCGGACCGGACCGCGGGGCCGGTGCCGGAGCCCCGGGCCCGAGGCCGCGGCGGCCTCCTACAGCGCGTCCTCCTGGGACCGGTTGGCGGCCAGCTTGCCCTTGGCGCGGTCGACCTTCTCCACGACCGCGGCGCTCGCCTCGTCGCGTACCTTGCGCAGCAGGACGAAGCTGAGCGGCGCGGAGACGACGAGGGAGAGGACGAGGACCCAGAGCAGGTTGGAGTCGCCGAGGCCGCGCGGCAGCGCACCGACGTAGACCAGGCCCCACAGGGCGAGGAAGCACCCGGCGAAGATGCCGAGACGCATCAGCGTGTAGCGGAGCATGTCAGCCCACTCTTCCGTTCCGACGGTTCCGAAATGCTCCCAAGATCCCTTACGGGCCCGGGAGCCCCTCCAGTGAAGCACGGTACGGCGGGCCTCCCGGGGCCGGGCCTCCGGAGCGCCCCGAAGGTACCCCTTGAGCACCCCAGTCGTAATGTCTAAACTCCCGGCATGACCCTTACCTTCGAGGTGGACCCGGCGGTCGACCCCGCACTGCGCGACGGCGTGCTCTCCCTCTGGGCCGACGTCTCCAACGCCGGCGGCGCGGTCGGCTTCGTTCCCCCCGTCACCCCCGACGAGATCCGCCCCGCCCTGCTCAGGCACCTCGTCGCGATGAGCGAGGGCGGCACCCGGCTGCTCGTCGGCCGCGACGAGGACGGCGAGGTCGCCGCCACCGCCTTCTTCACCTTCAACAGCCACCCCCTGATGACGCACTGGGTGTGGCTCTACACGGTGATGGTCCATCCCCGCCACCAGGGCCGGGGGTACGGCCTCGACCTGATGGCCGCCGTCGAGCACACCGCCCGCACCGCCGGGGGCTTCGAGACCATCGAGGCGGTCCGGCTGACCTGCCGGGGCGGCACCGGCGTCGACGGCTTCTACGCCAGGGCGGGCTACAAGGAGGTCGGCCGCGTCCCCGACGCGATCCGGGTCGCCCCCGGCGACGACCGCGACGACATCATCATGCTGCTGTCCCTGAAGTGACCCGCCCGGCCCCGCCCCGGCCCGCGCCCGCCCGGCCCGACCCGAGTCGACCCGACCGGAACGGGCACGGATAGTCGGGTCCGGGGCCCCCGCCCCTTCCTACGGTGAGGACACGGAAGAGGAAGGACGGACCACGTGCTGGAGCGGCTCAACCAGGCACTCGACCACATCGAGGAGCGCCTCGGCGGCGACCTCGACCCGGCCGAGCTGGCCCGGATCGCGACGACCTCGGAGTACCACTTCCGGCGGCTGTTCTCGGCGCTCGCCGGGATGCCCCTGTCGGAGTACGTCCGGCGCCGGCGGCTCACCGTCGCGGGCGCCGAGGTGCTGGCCGGGGAGCGGACGCTCCTGGAGATCGCGGTGCGCCACGGCTACGGCTCCGGGGAGGCCTTCGCCCGCGCGTTCCGCGCGGTGCACGGGGTCGGCCCCGGGGAGGCCCGCCGCACCGGGGCCGCGCTGCGCTCCCAGCCGCGGATCTCCTTCCGCCTCGTCGTCGAAGGGAACAGCACCATGCGGTACAGGGTCGTGGAGAAGAAGGACCTGCGGGTCGTCGGGCGCAGGGCGCGGGTCCCGCTGGTCCACGAGGGGGAGAACCCGGCCATCGCCGCGCACATCCGCTCCCTCGGCCAGGAGACGATCGCGCGGCTCGCGCGGCTCTCGGACCAGGAGCCCCGGGGTGTCGTCTCGGCGGTCGTGCACCTCTCCGACAGCCGGGAGGAGGGCGCCGAACTCGACTACTGGCACGCGGTGGTGAGCGACGCCGAGGTCCCCGAGGAGTTCGAGGTGCTCGACGTGCCCGCCGGGACCTGGGCGGTCTTCGAGAACGAGGGCCCGTACCCGCGGGCCCTGCAGTACCTGTGGCGGGACATCTTCACCCAGTGGTTCCCGTCCAACCCGTACGCGAGCAGGCCGGGCCCCGAGTTCATGAGCATCCACCCGGCGGAGGACTGGAGCACGGCGCGCACGGAGCTGTGGATCCCGGTGGAGCACACGGCGGCGTAGCGGCGGGTCCGTACAGCGGTGAAGGGCCGGCGGGAATCCCCACCGGCCCTTCACCGCACGGACGTCAGACCGTCGGAACCGTCAGAACCGCATCAGCTGCGGCGACTCCCGCCGCTCCGCGTCCGGCCCCGGGTACTCGCGGATGATCTCGTACCGGGTGTTCCGCTCGACCGGCTGGAAGCCCGCGTCACGGATCAGTTCGAGCAGGTCCTCGCGGCCCAGCTTGTTCGGCGTGCCGTAGTTGTCGGCGTCGTGCGTGATCTTGTACTCGACGACCGAGCCGTCCATGTCGTCGGCGCCGTGCTGGAGCGCCAGCTGCGCCGTCTGGACGCCGTGCATGACCCAGAAGACCTTGACGTGCGGCACGTTGTCGAAGAGGAGCCGGGAGACCGCGAAGGTCTTCAGGGCCTCGGCGCCGGTCGCCATCGTGGTGCGCGCCTGGAGCTTGTTGCGGACCTTGCCGTCCTGCATGTCCACGAAGTCGTGCTGGTAGCGCAGCGGGATGAAGACCTGGAAGCCGCCGGTCTCGTCCTGGAGCTCACGCAGCCGCAGCACGTGGTCCACGCGGTGACGGGGCTCCTCGATGTGCCCGTACAGCATGGTCGAGGGGGTCTTGAGCCCCTTCTCGTGGGCGAGCCGGTGGATCCGGGACCAGTCCTCCCAGTGGGTGCGGTGGTCCACGATGTGCTGCCGGACCTCCCAGTCGAAGATCTCGGCGCCGCCGCCGGTCAGCGACTCCAGGCCGGCCTCGATGAGCTCGTCGAGGATGTCGGAGGCGGACATCCCGGAGATCGTCTCGAAGTGGTGGATCTCCGTGGCGGTGAAGGCCTTGAGGGAGACGTTCGGCAGGGCCTTCTTGAGCTCGGAGAGGGAGCGCGGGTAGTACCGCCAGGGCAGGTTCGGGTGGAGCCCGTTGACGATGTGCAGCTCGGTGAGGTTCTCGTTCTCCATCGCCTTCGCGAGGCGCACGGCCTCTTCGATGCGCATGGTGTACGCGTCCTTCTCGCCCGGCTTGCGCTGGAAGGAGCAGTAGGCGCAGGAGGCGGTGCAGACGTTGGTCATGTTCAGATGCCGGTTGACATTGAAGTGGACCACGTCGCCGTTCTTGCGCGTCCGGACCTCGTGGGCCAGGCCGCCGAGCCAGGCGAGGTCGTCGGACTCGTACAGGGCGATGCCGTCCTCACGGCTCAGCCGCTCACCGTCCCGGACCTTCTGCTCAAGGTCGCGCTTGAGCCCAGCGTCCATCTCCGGCCGCCTCCCTTTTCTCCGAAATCTGACGTCGTCGTTCACCGTACTCTCAGGCCCGGCGCCGGCCTCCTCCGGGACTCTCCGGCCCGGTGTCAGTCCTCTTCGGGCAGCTCGCCGACCCGGTTCTCCCACTTGGTGGAGAGCACGATCGTCGTGCGGGTGCGGGAGACGCCCTTGGTGCCGCTGAGCCGGCGGATCGTCTTCTCCAGGCCGTCGACGTCGCCCACGCGGACCTTGAGCATGAACGAGTCGTCGCCGGCGATGAACCAGCAGTCCTCGATCTCGGCGAGGTCCTTGAGGCGGCGGGCCACGTCCTCGTGGTCGGCGGCGTCGGAGAGCGAGATGCCGATGAGGGCGGTGACGCCGAGGCCGAGGGAGGCGGCGTCGACGGTGGCGCGGTAGCCGGTGATGACTCCGGCGGCCTCAAGACGGTTGATGCGGTCGGTGACGGAGGGGCCGGAGAGCCCGACGAGCCGGCCGAGCTCGGCGTACGAGGCACGACCGTTCTCGCGCAGAGCCTGGATGAGCTGCCTGTCCACGGCGTCCATAGGTATGAAGCCTTCCATTGTCCAGCGATACCGCGAGTTTAGGTATAGAATCTAAGGTACACAGGGAAGACGCCCTGTGAATCTTTCAGCAGATCAAAGACGATCTTTCAGGAGTGGTGTTCACCGTGTACACGATCGAGATGGCCTACGCCCGTATGCGCGAGCTGCAGGAGATGGCCAACCGCTCGCGTGCCCACCAGCCGACCGCCGCCGCGAAGCGTGCCGAGAAGAAGCACGCCAAGAAGCGCTAACCAGACCGGGGGGTCGCTCCACCGAGCTCTCCCTCCCACCGGCGGTACAGCCGATGCGGCACCCCTGCCGCGTCGAGCACCCGCCCGGCGACGAAGTCCACCAGATCCTGGATGTGCGTCGCCCCCGCGTAGAACGCCGGAGAGGCGGGCAGCACCACAGCGCCCGCCTCGTCCAGCGCCACCATGTGCCGGAGCGTCTGCCCGTTCAGCGGGGTCTCCCGCACCGCGACCACCAGCGGCCGCCGCTCCTTCAGCGTCACGCTCGCGACCCGCTGCAGCAGGTCCTTCGAGAGCCCCAGCGCCACTCCCGCCACCGCCGCGGTCGAGGCCGGCACCACCAGCATCCCCTTCGCCGGGTACGAACCCGAGGACGGCCCCGCGGCCAGGTCACCGGCCGCCCAGTACCGCACGTCCGCCAGCCGGTCCGCGAGGTCGAACGTGTCGGGCTTCCCGTCGGCGCCCCGCGCCAGCCAGGCCGCCAGGTCCTCGCGCCAGTGCGCGTCCCGGAAGGAGATCCCCGTCTCGTCGAGCAGCGTGAGCCGCGAGGCCCGCGACACGACGAGGTCGACGCTCTCCCCCGCGGCGAGCAGCCCCCTCAGCACGGCGGCGGCGTACGGCGTGCCCGACGCCCCGGAAACCCCCACGATCCAGGGGGTGCGCTTGCCGTCGTTCATCCGTCGAGCCTATCCGTCATCGGGCCGGTGCTACGGGGTGAGCCCGCGGACCAGCAGGTCGAGGAGGGCGCACACGAACAGGGCGATCCCGATGAACCCGTTCACCGTGAAGAACGCCCGGTTCAGCCGGGACAGGTCGTCCGGCTTCACGATCGAGTGCTCGTAGCAGAACGCCACCGCGGCGATCACCAGACCGGTCCAGAAGAAGACCCCCGCGTCCGTGACCAGCGCGTACCAGACCAGCAGTCCGGTGGCGACGACCGCCGAGGCGCGGGCCCCCCACAGCGCGGCCGGGATGCCGAAGCGGGCCGGCACGGACATCACGCCGTGCGCGCGGTCCGCCTGGACGTCCTGGCAGGCGAAGATCAGATCGAAGCCGCCGATCCAGAAGCCGACCGCGAGGCCCAGGATCACCGCGTCCCAGGACCACTCCCCCGTCACCGCGAGCCAGGCCCCGATGGGCCCTATGGCCTGCGCGAGGCCGAGGATCGCGTGCGGGAAGTTCGTGAACCGCTTGCCGTACGGGTAGACCACCATCGGCACCACGGCGAGCGGCGCGAGCGCCAGGCAGAGCGGGTTGAGCAGGGCGGCGGCGCCGAGGAAGACCACGACGGCGATCCCGGCCCCGGTCCACGCGGAGCGCACGGAGACCGCGCCGGTCACCAGCTCGCGGTGGGCGGTCCGGGGATTACGCGCGTCGATCTCGCGGTCGATGATCCGGTTGCAGGCCATGGCGAAGGTCCGCAGACCCACCATGCAGACGGTGACGAGGAACAGCGTCCACCAGTGGATGTTCCTGTCCACCTGGTACATCGCGGTGAGCGCGGCGATGTACGCGAAGGGCAGCGCGAAGACCGAGTGCTCGATCATCACGAGCCGCAGGAACGACGGGACACCCCCGCGTTTGCGGGGACCAGCGGGCTCCGCGCTGCCACCGCCCAGAATGGCATCGCTGCTCACAGCCCGTACTCCTTCCAGCGACGGGTCACCCGTTCAGCGGTATCCGGGTCCGACTCGACCATGTCCGGCCAGCCGCCGTCCCGGGTGTAGCCCTCCTCGGGCAGCTTCTTCGTGGCGTCGATGCCCGCCTTGCCGCCCCAGAACTGCTGGTAGGAGGCGTGGTCGAGGTGGTCGACCGGGCCCTCGACGACCGTGAGGTCGCGGGCGTAGTCGGTGTTGCCGAGGGCCCGCCAGGACACCTCGTGCAGGTCGTGGACGTCGCAGTCCTTGTCCACGACGACGATCAGCTTGGTCAGCGACATCATGTGCGCGCCCCAGATGGCGTGCATGACCTTCTGCGCGTGCTTCGGGTACTTCTTGTCGATCGAGATGATCGCGCAGTTGTGGAAGCCGCCCGACTCCGGCAGGTGGTAGTCGACGATGTCCGGCACGATGATCTTGAGGAGCGGCAGGAAGAAGCGCTCCGTCGCACGGCCGAGCGGACCGTCCTCGGTCGGCGGCCGGCCCACGACGATCGACTGGATCAGCGGACGCTTCCGCATCGTCACGCAGTCGATCTTCAGCGCGGGGAAGGGCTCCTGCGGCGTGTAGAAGCCGGTGTGGTCGCCGAAGGGACCCTCCGGCAGCGTCTCGCCGGGCTCCAGCCAGCCCTCGATGACGACCTCGGCCTGCGCCGGGACCTGGAGCGGGACGGTCTTGCAGTCGACCATCTCGATCCGCTTGCCCTGCACGAAGCCGGCGAAGAGGTACTCGTCGATGTCGCCCGGCAGCGGGGCCGTCGAGGCGTACGTGACGGCCGGCGGGCAGCCGAAGGCAATCGCGACCGGCAGCCGCTCGCCCCTCGCCGCCGCGACGGCGTAGTGGTTGCGGCTGTCCTTGTGGATCTGCCAGTGCATGCCGATGGTGCGCTTGTCGTGCCGCTGGAGCCGGTAGAGGCCCAGGTTCCGCACGCCCGTCTCCGGGTGCTTGGTGTGGGTGAGCCCCAGGTTGAAGAAGGAGCCGCCGTCCTTCGGCCAGGTGAAGAGCGCCGGGAGCCTGTCGAGGTCGACGTCGTCACCGGTGAGCACGACCTCCTGCACGGGGGCGTTCTCGGCCTTCACCTTCTTCGGCGGCACGTGGACCATCGAGCCCAGCTTGCCGAAGGCCTCGCGGACGCCGATGAAGCCCTGCGGCAGCTCGGGCTTGAGCAGGCCGCCGATCTTCTCGCTGATCTCGCCGTACGACTTCAGGCCGAGGGCCTTGAGCAGCCGGCGGTCCGTCCCGAAGACGTTCATCGCGAGCGGCATCGAGGAGCCCTTGACGTTCTCGAAGAGGAGCGCCGGACCGCCTGCCTTGTTCACCCGGTCGACGATCTCCCCGACCTCCAGGTACGGGTCGACTTCGGCCTTGATGCGCTTGAGGTCGCCTTCACGCTCGAGAGCCCTGAGCAGCGAGCGGAGATCGTCGTAAGCCATAGGGGCAAGTATCGGTCACCGGCTACCCTTGACCTGTCACCGGGGCCGCCGAAACGCGCCCCCGCCACCTCTTCCAAGGGGCTCTCCCACATGCTCAGGGCGCTGCTGTTCATCCTGCCGCTGGCGCTGATGATCTACGCCTTCATCGACTGCCTGAACACCCCCGAGGAAGAGGTCAAGCACCTCCCGAAGCCGGTCTGGGCGATCGTCGTCCTGCTGTTCTCGGTGGTCGGGGCGATCGGCTGGATCGTCGCGGGCAAGGAGCGGCGGCCGAGGACGGGGCGCGGAGCGGGAGCGGGCGGCTGGGTGGCCCCCGACGACAACCCGGAGTTCCTGAAGTCCCTGAAGGACGAGCAGCGGGGCGGCGCCACCGGCCCGAAGGCGGACGACGAGGACCGGAAGAAGAGCGATCCCGACCGCGAGCGCGAGCGCGACGAGGACACCGAGAGCTGATGGAGCTGCGGCTCCTCGCCACCTTCGAGAAGGTGGCGACGGTCCTCTCCTTCACCCGGGCCGCCGCCGAGCTCGGCTACGCGCAGTCCAGCGTCACCGGCCAGATCAAGTCGCTGGAGTCCTCGCTCGGCGTGGAGCTCTTCGAGCGGCTCGGCAGCCGCATCCGGCTCACCGGGGCCGGGGAGCGGCTCCTGCCGTACGCCCGCCGGATGGGCGAGCTGGCCGAGGAGGCGCGAGGAGCGGTGACGGAGGCGGCGGAGCCGTCCGGCCCGATCTCCGTCGGCACCATGGAGTCCCTCACCTCCTACCGGCTCCCGCCGCTCCTGGAGTACTTCCACCACCGCTATCCGGGGGTGCGCCTGACGCTGCGGCCGACGCTCGGCGACGAGACGCGGCAGGCGCTGCGGCAGGGCACGTACGACGTCGGCTTCCTGATGGAGCCGGACACGGAGCACGAGGGCCTGGAGTCGGAGGTCCTGGCGCCGGAGCCGCTGGTCCTGGTGGCGGCCCCGGACCACCCGCTGGCCGGCCGCACGGCCCTGTCGACGGAGGACCTGGCGGCGTCCCGCCTCCTCGGCACGGAACCGGGCTGCCCGTACCGCGACCTCTTCGAGGAGGAGCTGCGGGAGTGGGCGCCGCCGTTCATGGAGTTCGGCACGATCGAGGCGACGAAGCGCGGGGTGGCGGCGGGTCTCGGGGTGGCGCTGCTGCCCCGGGTGGCGGTCGCGGCGGAGCTGTCGGCCAGAACCCTGGTCCCCCTCCCCTGGGAGGCCCCGTTCACCCTCTTCACCCAGCTCGCGTGGCGACGGGGGAAGCGGCTTCCGGCTCATGTGCGGCTGTTCGTGGAGCAGGCACGGCGGCTGGTGGCCGAGCAGCGAGGATGACCTTGAGGCTGGCGAGGACGATCAGCGGGACGCCGAGCGCCTGGACGAGCCCGATGTGGTGGCCGTACACGGCCCAGTCGACGCCCATGGCGACGGCGGGGTAGACGAAGGCGAGCACGGCGATCTTGGCGAGGGGCAGCCGGGCGTAGGCGGCGTACATGAGCACGTACATCACCCCGGTGTGCACGACCCCGAGCCCGACGAGCCACACCCACCCGCTCCCGAGCCCGCTCGCACCGCCGAGGTCGACGAACGGCAGCAGCACCGGCAGCCCCACGAGGACCTGGACGAGCGCGATCAGATGGGGCCGCACCCCGCTGATCCGCTTGGTGACGAAGGTGGCGAGGGCGTAGAGGACGGCGGCGGCGAGGGCGAACCCGAGCCCCTTGAGGGAGGCCGTCTCGCCCGGCCGCACGCCGGAGACGAGGATCAGCCCGGCGAAGGCGAGCGCGAGCCAGCCGAGCCTGCCCGCGGAGATCCGCTCCCTCGTGAAGACCGCGCCCAGCAGCACCAGGAAGAAGGGCTGCGTGTGGTAGACGACGGTGGCGAGCGAGATCGAGGCGGCGTCGTAGGCCTCGAAGAGGAAGACCCAGTTGAAGACGATGAACACCCCGCCGAGGGCGGCGAGCCCCAGCGACCGCCCGGTGAACCCGTGCCCGGTGAAGAACCCCCGCGCCAGGCTGTAGGCGCCGAGCGCGGCGGCGCCGAAGAGGCACCGGAAGAACACGACCTCGAAGGGCGAGGCCCCGGACTCGACGACGAAGACGCCGAGGGTGCCGGAGAGCACCATGGCGAGGGTGAGTTCGACGGCTCCCCGCGTTTCGTTTCTCATGACAGGGACGCTACGAGCGCTCCGGGACCCGGTCCACGAGCCAGTGGGGACAGCTGCCGATGCCCCCGATCGGCTGTGCCGATCGGGGGCGTCGGAGGGGATCAGTTGTCGGAGCCGACCGTGTTGTCGTGACCGGCGTTGAAGACGTCGTCGTGCGCGAACTGGAGCCAGTCGCCGAAGACGATGGTGTGCGAGGTTTCGGGCTCGTAGTCGACGTAGACGTCGGCGCTGGCGGCACCGGCGGCGCCGAGGACGAGGGCACCGGTGGCGAGGGCGGTCAGCAGGGAACGCATGGAAGACCTCTCGGTAGAACGGCGGAACGCTCCGCGAGTCCGTGGAGCACCCGGCAAGCTAAGTCCACGGCCCGCCCCTCCTCCGGCCGCCGGGCCGGTGGGACCCGGGCCCTCAGCCGATCGGCGGCAGCGGCGGGGCGGGCCGCGCACCGCCGGGGTCACCGGCGGGGGTGACGGCCGGGGTCCATCGGGGAAGGCTCCCCCCATGGATCAGGAACAAGCCCGCCGGTGGCTCGCCACCGCCCTCGGCGAGGCCCGTGCCGGGCTCGCCGCCGGGGGGATTCCCATCGGGGCCGCCCTGTACGGGCCCGACGGCACCCTCCTCGGCCGTGGCCACAATCGGCGCGTGCAGGACGGGGACCCCTCCCTCCATGCCGAGACCGCCGCCTTCCGGGCCGCCGGACGGCAGCGCTCGTACCGGGGGACGACCATGGTGACGACCCTCTCGCCGTGCTGGTACTGCTCCGGCCTCGTCCGGCAGTTCGGGATCTCGCGCGTGGTCGTCGGGGAGGCCGAGACCTTCCACGGCGGGCACGACTGGCTGGCCGAGCACGGGGTCGAGGTGCTCGTGCTCGACGATCCCGAGTGCGTCGGGCTGATGCGCGAGTTCGTCGAGAAGCACCCCGCCCTGTGGAACGAGGACATCGGCCATGAGTGAGGCGCCCGCGGCCCGGCTGCCCACCATCGACCTCGGGCGCGATCCCGCCTCCCAGCTTCCGGCCGTCGACCGTGCTCTGCGCGAGGCCGGGTTCCTGCTGGTGAAGGGCCACGGCGTGGATCCGGGGCTACGGGCGGCGATCCGGGCGAGCGCGCGCCGCTTCTTCCACCTGCCGCCCGCCGCCAAGGAGCCGTACGCCGTGCGGGTCGGCGGGCGCGGCTGGCTCGGGCCCGGCGCCGAGGCCAACGGGTACGCGGAGGGGACGGCGACCCCGCCCGACCTGAAGGAGTCGCTGTCGTTCGCGGCGGACGAGCCGACCGGCGACCCCGTCGTGGACGCCGAGTGGTTCCTGCCGAACACCTGGCCCGCCGAGGTCCCCGAGCTGAGGCCCCTGGTGGAGACGTACCTGGGAGAGATGAAGGAGCTGTCCGACCGGGTCCTCGACCTGCTCGGCGTCGCGCTCGGCGAGGAGCGGGACTTCTTCACCCGGCACACCGGGCACCCCACGTTCGGCTTCAACGTCAACTGGTACCCGGGGCGGGAGCGGACGGGCGAGCCGGAGCCGGGGCAGTTCCGGATCGGACCCCACACGGACTTCGGCACGGTGACCGTCCTGGACCGGGAGGCGGGCAAGGGGGGACTCCAGGTCTTCACCGAGGCCGACGGGTGGCGGGACGCCCCGTACGACCCCGCCGCGTTCACCGTCAACATCGGAGACCTGATGGCGGGCTGGACGGGCGGACGGTGGCGTTCCGGGCGGCACCGGGTGCTGCCGCCGCCGGCCGACGCGCCGGAGGAGGAGCTGATGTCACTGGTGTACTTCTACGAGTGCGCCCCGGGGACGACGATCCACGGCATCGAGTCGCACGGATACCTGCGGGCCCAGCTCGACGCCATCGCCACCACGGACTGACCCGTCGACAGGAACCGGTCCCGCCACAGACCGGCAACGCCTCCACAACAGAGTCGAAAAGCCCACCGCTTTCCCAACACACCGTCGATATCCTGGAGTTGACTGTGACGGGGGTGACGGGGCGTGGACAGAGAGCTGTACGGCCGCGAAGCGGCACTGCACGAGACCGGGCTGGTCGCACGTCTCAGCGGGCTCACGGAGCGCGCCACCTCACGGGTGCCGTTCGAGCACGGCGACGACCCGCCGGTCACGGTCTTCACCGGTGGCCGGGGCACGGGGAAGACGGCCCTGCTCAAGGAGGTCCGCAACCGCTACAAGGGGTTCACCCCGCTCGCCCTCCTCGACTGCGCGCACGTCGAACCGCCCGCAGACCACGGCCCCGGCTGGACCCCGGTCACCGGGGCCCTCGCCGAACTCGCCGTACAGCTGTCGCCGAGGGTGCTCGGCGCCCGCCCGGTGCGGTTCCCCCGGCTCTCGCTCGGCCTGGTGGCCGTCGCCTCGCTCGGCTGGTCCCAGGAGGACGACGAGCGGGCCCGCCGCGACCTCCAGCGGCTCGGACCGCTGCTCGCGACCGTCGACGCGACCAGGGGCGCCGCGACCAACTGGGTCGGCAAGGTCCTCGCCAAGCTCGCCGCCACCTTCGCCGAGGCCACCGTGCCGCTCGCCGGACTGCTCGCCGAGGCCACCGTGGAGACCGTCCTCGAAGAGGTGTTCGGCCGCCTCCAGCGCACCTCCGAGAGCTGGTACGGCAGCTACCGCAACGCGGGCGGCCGCGGGAAGGCCGGGCTCCAGCAGCTCGCGATCGACTTCGAGCAGGGCGGCAGACGCCGCCGCGAGGCCGAGGACTTCCTCGTCGGCGCCCTGACCGAGGACCTGCTCCACCCGTACGTCGGGATGCGGCGCGGCAGCCGGATCGGCCGCCCGCTGCTCCTCCTCGACAACGCCCACGAACCGCTCGGCCGGCAGCTCGTCGAACCGATCCTGCGCGCCCGCACCGACGGCCGCCGCGACCGGGTCGTCGTCCTCGCCTCCTCCCGCGTCCACGAGCACGAGGGGCTGCGGCACGCCACCAGGACCCGGCTGCCGGAGACCGCGCACCGGGCGCCCTGCCCGCGCGACGCCCGCGTCGGCTCCGGCATCCTCGCCGTCGAGCTCACCCCGCTCTCCCCCGCCCAGACCCGGTCCGTCTTCGACCGCCACGACCCGGCGGG
Organism: Streptomyces sp. NPDC002057; assembly: GCF_040296665.1. Taxonomy (NCBI): domain Bacteria; kingdom Bacillati; phylum Actinomycetota; class Actinomycetes; order Kitasatosporales; family Streptomycetaceae; genus Streptomyces; species Streptomyces sp. NPDC002057. Next base: position 50,453 of record NZ_JBEOXR010000005.1, on the reverse strand, counting down.
GCGCACCCCGGCCGGACTGGCCCGCGCCGTCCACCGGCTGACCGGCGGCCGGCCCCTCGGCGTGGCCCTCCTCGGCCGGGCCGCCGGCGAGGCCCCCGCGGCCGTCCGGGCCGCCCTCACCCCGGGCCGGCTGCTCGACCTGACCGTGGAACTGCGCGAGGACACCCCGCCGGTCCCCCTCGCCCCCACCCTCCTCGCCGAACTGCTGCCGGTGCACCGGCCGGGGCCGTACGCGGTGCTGGCCGCCGCCCACGACGAGGAGTCGGCCCGGATGCTCGCCCACGCCCGGCTCCAGGGCGAGTCACTGGACGGGGACGTGGCGCTGCGCGTCCGCGACCGGCTGCGGTCCGAGAACTGGACGGCGCCCACGCAGGAGTCGCGCCACTTCGTCGCCGACCCGCTGCTGCGCGCCCTGCTCCTGCACCGGCTGCGCTTCGAGGACGACGACCACCCCCGGTACGCGGCCTGGCGCGCGGTCCACGAGACCCTGCACCGGCACTACGGCCCCGCCCCCGGCCCGTACCGGCTCCACCACGATCTGGCGCTCGGCCGCACCGAACCGGCCGTCACCCGGCTGCGGACGACCTTCGCGGAGCCGGACGTCCTGGGCTGGCTGGGCGCCCTGCGGTTCATCGGCTCCGCGCCGTACCCCCGGGAGCGCGGCCGGAGCGGGCCCGACCCGCGGCGGGCGATCGCCCTGGGCCGGGGTCCGGCGGACGACCTGCCGCCGGAGCTCTCGGCCGAGGCCGTCGAGGTCGTCGAACTCCATCTGTCCGTACGGCGGTTGCTGCACGCCGTATGGCTGCTCACCGATCCGCTCGCACTGCCCGACGACGAGGTGGCCGACCGCCTCGCGCACGAGCTGCGCCGCCTCTCCGGCCGTCATCTGTCGGGCAGCGGTTCGCTCTGGGACGCGGCCACCCACTGGCCGCGCGACATCCGCGCCTGGCGGGAGCTCTCGCTGCCGCCGGGCCGCGAGGACGGAGTCTGACGCCATGCCCGACCGACGGACCGCGCAAGGACCCGACCACGGACCCGGCCGAGGACCAGGCCGAGGACCGGGCGGGCGGGCCGACCGACCGCTCGACCGGGTGCGACGCCGGGTCTTCCGCACGCCCCGCCAGAAGGTCGTCACCTCGATCGTCGTGGCCGCCCTCGTCCTCGGCCTGGGCGGCTACGGCGTCGCGCGGCTCACCACCCCGGAGGACCGTTCCTGCGCGGCGGGCGTCGAGAAGCCGGTCGGCAGCACCGAGTGCGTCGGCGTCAACGGCGACGGCCATGCCTTCGGCATCCCCGAACTCGCGGAGATCGCCGGGGCCATCGGCCGCGAGAACGCCACGCTGAAGCCCGGCGAGTACGCGACCGTCGCCGTCCTCCTGCCGATGACCTCGACCGACGGCGGCATGCGGGTCAAGGTGCTGCACGAACTCCAGGGCGCGTACGCCTACCAGTACCGGGCCAACCACGCGTCCAACAGCGAGACGCCCAAGATCCGTCTCGTCCTGGCCAACACCGGCAAGGGCAACGCCCACTGGCGCGGCACCGTCGACCGGCTCATCGCCATGACCGGCGGCCCCGACCGGCTGCGGGCCGTCTCCGGCGTCGCCACCTCCTCCACCCAGGTACGGGAGTCGGTGGCCGCCCTCACCGGGGCCGGGATCGCCGTCGTCGGCACCACCATCACCGCCGACGACATCGCCAACAGCCCCGCGGCCGGGAACCGCTACCCCGGTCTGGCCCGCGTCTCCCCCACCAACAGCGACGAGGCCAGGGCCCTCGCCGCGTACGGCCGGGTCGACGCCGCCAAGGCCCTCCTCGTCGAGGACACCCGCGAGGGCGACCACTACACCGACACCCTCAAGGCCGCCTTCTCCGCCACCCTCAAGGGCGCCCCGTACGAACCGCAGCTCTTCACCTCGCCGCCCGACCCGACCGAGGAGGGCACGACGGCCAACACCTTCCGGCAGATCACCCATCTGATCTGCGACACCCGCGCCGAGACGATCTTCTTCGCGGGCCGCCACACCCAGCTGCGCCAGTTCATCAACGCGCTCGGCGCGCGCGGCTGCGTCGACCGCCCGTTCACGATCCTGACCGGCGACGAGGGCTCGTACCTGGGGGCGGACGAGAAGCTCGACCGGAACGCCCTGAAGGCGAAGCTGACCGTGCGGTACGCCGCGCTCGCCCACCCGGACGCCTGGAAGCCGGCGGCGGGGCGGCCGGTCCCGGCGACCGGCGGCTCGGTGGCCGCGTACACGACGTTCACGGCCGACATCGCCCGCGCGGCGAAGGAGCCGGTGGCGCTCGCGGACGGCCAGGCGATCATCGCCTACGACGCGATGGCGACGGCGGTCCACGCGATCCGCCAGGCCACCCCGCAGGGCGCCCAGTACCCCGAGGTGGCGGCCGTGGGCACCCAGTGGCCGCAGGTCAAGGGCTCGCTGCGGGTCCAGGGCGCCAGCGGCTGGATCTGCCTCGACAACTACGGCAACCCGTACAACAAGGCGGTGCCGATCGTGGAACTGGCCCGGGACGGCTCGCAGCGCTTCGTCCAGATGGCCTGGCCGGAGGGCCGCCCGCCGGCGGCGGCGTGCCTGCCGCCGAAGCGCGGCTGACCCGCGCGGGCCGGGAACGCGAGGCGGGGCCCGGCCGCGGGGCCCGCGGGCCTACGGCTCCCACTTCGGCCAGGGCGCCTCGTCCCGCTCGTACAGCCGCCGCAGCTGCTCCCACCGCTCGGCCGACCAGGAACCCCAGTCGGCGGGAGTGCCGTCGAGGGCGTCGGCCAGCAGCTCGAAGTGGTCGTGCCACCCCGCGAGACAGTCCAGCCGGTACGCGCGGGTCCCGCGCGTCTCGTTGGTGAAACGCAGCACGGTCGACCCGGCGCCCCCGGCGGACCCCGGCTCCAGATGGAACCGGATCCGCCCGTGCGTCGGACCGACCGTGTACTCGGCCACGTACTCCGGGTCCCAGGCGGTCACCCGCCCCGAGACCACCGTGTCGCCGTTCAGCCAGCGGAGGGTGACCGGGCCGCCGAGCCGTGGCTCCAGCGGGTCCGCCGCGCACAGCCACCCCGCCAGGCCCTCGGGGGTGGCGACCGCGGCCCACACGTCGGGCAGGGGATGCGGCAGCTCGACGGCGAACCGCAGCAGATGCGCGTCGCCGTCGTGGGTCTCGCACCTGCCCCGGGGTATCTCGCTCATACCTCAAGCGTGGCCCCGGGGCCCGTCACCCGCGAGCTCAGACGCCCGCGTACGAGTGCTTGCTGCTGACGAAGATGTTCACGCCGTAGTAGTTGAAGAGGAAGCAGGCGAAGGCGATGAGCGCGATGTACGCGGCCTTCCGCCCCTTCCAGCCGGCGGTCGCGCGCGCGTGCAGGTACGCGGCGTAGCCGACCCAGGTGATGAAGGACCAGACCTCCTTGGCGTCCCAGCCCCAGTAGCGGCCCCACGCGTCGCCGGCCCAGATCGCGCCCGCGATGATCGTGAAGGTCCACAGCGGGAAGACGGCCGCGTTGACCCGGTACGAGAACTTGTCGAGCGAGGCCGCCGAGGGCAGCCGCTCCATGACGGAACGGGCGAAGCCACCCGGGTTCCCGCCGGTCGCGAGCTTGTTCTCGTACGAGTCGCGGAAGAGGTACAGCAGGGTGGCGACGGCGCCCAGGTAGAAGACCGCGCCGCAGAAGATCGCGGTGGAGACGTGGATCCACAGCCAGTACGAGTCGAGCGCCGGGACCAGCTGGTCGCTGGGGGTCTTCAGCCAGGTGGTGGCCATGCCCAGGTCGAGCAGGACGGTCGTGACCAGCGGCAGACCGAGCCAGCGGACGTTCTTCTTGGCGACGAGGAAGCCGAGGTACGCGCCGACCGCCACCGTGGAGAAGGTGGTGGAGAACTCGTACATGTTGCCCCAGGGGGCCCGCTGCACGGCGAGCGCGCGGGCGACCACGCCCGAGGCCTCGACCAGGAAGGCGAGGACGGTCAGCGAGACCGCGATCCGGCCGTACAGGTCGCCCTTGGCGGTGCCGCCGGCCGCCCCGGGACCGTCCGGCACGTCACGGGCGCCGGCCGCTGCGCGGGTGACGACCTTCGGCTTCTCCAGGACGGTGGTGCCGCCGGCCTGCTTGACCTGGACGGTCACGGCGGGGGTGGCGGCGCCACCGCGCGAGGTGAGCGCGGCGGCCGTACGGCCGACCTTGCTGCGGCTGCCGAGGACCCACTCGGCGATGTGGGCGAAGAAGGCCAGGGTGTAGACGGCCATCGAGGAGTAGATGAGCAGGTCGCTCATCCGCGCCAGGCTCTCGTTGGTCGTGGCGGCGAGGATCACTTGTCGGCCTCTCCAGAAGGGGCAGGGTCTTCGGGTACGGCGGGGGGTGCCGCCTCAGCTGGTACGGCCTCCGGATCGGCGTCCGGCGCCGGCGGCGCGTCCGCCGTGAGGGCGACCGCGAGGTCGCCCAGCTCCTCGGGGAGCTTGGCGGACTCACTGCGGCCCAGGCCCGCCATCTCGACGACGGTCACGCCGTCCTCGCCCCGCACGGCCCGGACCCAGACCCGGCGCCGCTGGATGAAGAGCGAGCCGGTCAGACCGGCGATCGCGGCGATGGCGCCCGCCAGGGCGAGGCCGTTGCCCGGCTGCTGGGAGACCTGGAAGCTCGCCCACTCCTTGACGTCCTTCTCGAAGGTGATCGAGCCGGCGCCGTTCGGCAGGGTCATCGTCTCGCCCGGCAGCATCCGCTGGGCGAGCTTGCCGCCCGACGCGTCCGTGAACTGGGTCATCTTGGACTTGTCGAGCTGGTACACGTTCTGCGGAAGACCGGAGTTGACCCGCAGGTCGCCGTGGAACCCGGTGAGCGCCATCACGGGGAAGTCGAGCGCCGGGAACTGGGAGAACATCGTGCCCTTGCCGGCGCCCGCGAACGTCGGCACGAAGAAGGCCTGGAAGCCCAGCTGCTCCTTCTTGCCGTTCTTGTCGCGGTAGCCGTCCATCACCTTGATGGCGCCGGTGGACGTGATGTTGTTGTCGATGGGCAGCAGCGGCACGGCGCCGTGGAAGACGGTCTTGCCGCGACCGTCCTTGACGGTGACGACCGGCGCGTAGCCGTGGGCGATCAGGTAGACCTTGGAGTCGCCCACCTTCAGCGGCTCGTTGACCCGGATGACGGCCTTCTCGGCCTCGCCGCCCCGGGAGTAGGAGACCTTGGCCTCGAAGGTGCGGGGGGTGCCGCGCTGGGGGCCGTTCTTCTCGTACGTGCCGTCGAAGGCGTCGAGCTTGAAGCTGAACGGCTCCAGCTCGTCGATGCCGAACTGCGAGCCCGACTTGAAGTCGTCGTACTGGGTGAGCGTGTTGGAGAAGCCGTCGCCCTCGACGATCAGCTTGCCGCCCTCGGACTTGAAGAGCTGGCCCCAGGCGAAGGCGACGAGCATCACGATCAGGGCGACGTGGAAGGCCAGGTTCCCGGCCTCACGGAGGTAGCCCTTCTCGGCGGCGATCGCGTCGCCCTCGGGGTGGGCGCGGAAGCGGCGTCCCTTGAGGAGGGTGAGCGCGGCCCCACGGACCTGCTCGGGCTCTGCCCCGGTGCGCCAGGTGGTGTACGCGGGGAGCCGGTCGAGGCGCCGGGGGGCGCCCGGCGGACGGCTGCGGAGCTGGCCGACGAACTGCCAGCTGCGCGGCACGATGCAGCCGATGAGGGAGACGAACAGCAGGATGTAGATCGCGGAGAACCACACCGAGCTGTAGACGTCGAAGAACTGGAGCTTCTCGTAGAGCGGCGTGAGGGTCTTGTGGGCGTCCTTGAAGGCCTGCGCCTTCATCTCGTCCGCGCTGGTCTGCGGGATGAGGGAGCCGGGGACGGCGCCGAGGGAGAGCATGAAGAGCAGGATCAGCGCGACCCGCATGGAGGTCAGCTGCCGCCAGAACCAGCGGACCCAGCCGACGACCCCGAGGGTGGGTCCGCCGACGACGGTGTCGCCGCGGTCCTCGGTGGGTGCGGTGGAGAGCTGGGCGCCGGCCGCTTCGTCGGCCTTCCGCTCGTTCTCCGTCGTATCGGATGTGTCGGTCGTGCTCATGGAACTCAGATCCCCACCGTGAAACCGCTGGACCAGCCCTGCATCGTGGCGACCATGCTGTCCCACGCGCCCGTGAGGAGCAGGACACCGGTGACGAGCATCATGCCGCCGCCGATCCGCATCACCCACACATAGTGCTTCTTGACCCATCCGAACGCGCCGAGCGCCTTGCGGAAGGCTACGGCGGCGAGCACGAACGGTACGCCGAGGCCCAGGCAGTACGCGAAGGCGAGCAGCGCTCCGCGGCCGGCGCTGGCCTGCTCCAGGGCGAGCGCGTTGACCGAGGCGAGCGTCGGGCCGATGCACGGGGTCCAGCCGATGCCGAAGAGCGCGCCGAGCAGCGGGGCGCCGACCAGGCCGGCGACGGGCTTCTTGTGGAAGCGGAACTCGCGCTGGGTGAACCAGGGCATCAGGCCGAGGAAGAACACGCCCATGAGGATCATGAGCACGCCGAGGATCGTGGTGAGCGTCTCCCGGTACTCCTGGAGGGTCGACCCGAAGTAGCCGAAGAGCGCGCCGCCGGAGACGAACACGGCGGTGAAGCCGAGGACGAACAGGACGGCCCCGGCGGTCATCCGGCCGCGGCGGCTCTCGGCGAGGTCCGTGCCGGTGACCCCGGTGACGTAGCTGAGGTAGCCGGGGACGAGCGGGAGGACGCACGGCGAGAAGAAGGAGACGAGCCCGCCGAGGACCGCGAGGGGCAGGGCGAGCAGCAGGGCTCCGCTGGTGACCGTCTCGTTCACCGGCTCACTTCTCCTTGAGGAGGGGCTCGATCATCGACTTCAGCTTCTCCTCGTTGAGCGCCATGAGGGAGCGTGCGGCGATCTTGCCCTCCTTGTCGAGAACGACGGTGGAGGGGATGGACTGCGGGCTCAGCGTGCCCTTGGGGAAGCCGAAGAGGATCAGTTCGCCCTGTGGGTCGTAGAGGCTCGGGTAGGTCACCCCGTAGTCCTCCTCGAAGGCGAGCGCGGGCTGCTTGTTGGGGTCGCGGGTGTTGAGCCCGACGAACTCGACGCCCTGGGCCTTGAGGTCCTTGGCGGCCTTCGCGAAGTGCGGGGCCTCGGCGCGGCAGGGCGCGCACCACGAGCCCCAGACGTTGAGGACGACGACCTTGCCCCTGAGGTCGGCGACGTCGAGCTGCTTGCCGTCGAGGGTCTCGCCCGCGAGCTTTCCGGTGGCCGCGCGTTCGCCCTTGGCCGCGGTGGAGATGCCGCCCGTGTTGGTCACGAAGTTGGTGTTGCCACCGCCGCCGGACTTGCCGTTGCTGTCGCCGCCGCAGGCCGAGAGGGTGAGGGCGGCGGACAGCACTCCGACGGCGAGCAGGGTGCGGCGAGGGGCACGGTCAAGGCTCATGTGAAAAGTTTCGCATGGGCGTTTGGGGGATCTTGGGCACCCCCCTACGTGCCCGTAAAGCCCCTTGTCAAGATCGCCTAAGCGATCGGCGGCCCCGCGCCCCGGTGGAACTAGGCGGTCGGCGTGGACGAGGGGGTCGTCGTGGCGCCCGACGCGGGCCTGAGGAAAGTATTCCACCCGCCCGTGGGCTTCTCGCCGACCCCCAGCGAACGCAGCCGGTCGAGGATCTTCGGGTCCTGGACGTCGAGCCAGTCCACGAACTGCCGGAAGGAGACGAGCCGGACGTCCTTCTTCCCGGCCATTCCCTTGAGCGCCTCTTCGACGGCGTCCATGTAGATGCCGCCGTTCCACTGCTCGAAGTGGTTGCCGATGAAGAAGGGCGCGCGGTTGGACTCGTACGCGCGCGTGAAGCCGGCGAGGTAGGCCTCGGCCGCCTGCTTGCGCCAGCCCGGGTAGCGCGAGGGCATGCCCTTCGTCGTGTTCTTCGACTGGTTGGCGAGCATGTTGTAGTCCATGGACAGGACCTCGAAGGAGTGCCCGGGGAAGGGCACGGCCTGGAGCGGGAGGTCCCAGACGCCCTGGCGCTTGACGGGCCAGGTCTGGCGGCCGCCGGGCGAGCTGGCGTCGTAACGCCAGTTCAGGCGCTTGGCGGTGGGGAGCAGGTTGTCCTGGCCGAGGAGGCAGGGGGTGCGGCCGCCGACCAGCTCCTTGGAGTAGTCGAAGGGCAGCGGGTCGAGTTCGGTCCAGCCGCTGTTCGTCTTCCACTCGGTGACGAACTTCATGGCCTGGTCGATCTCGCTCTGCCACTGGGCCGGGGTCCAGTTGCCGACGGAGCCGGAGCCGCCGCAGAAGTGCCCGTTGAAGTGGGTGCCGATCTCGTGGCCTTCGAGCCAGGCCTGCCGGACGTACTTCAGCGTGTCCTTGATGTGGTCGTCGGTGAGGTAGCCGATGTCGGAGGCGCCGACGCGGTTGTTCGGCGGGCGGTAGAGGTTCTTCTTCGACTCGGGGAGGACGTAGACCCCGGAGAGGAAGAAGGTCATGGCCGCGTCGTGGTTCTTGGCGAGTTCGAGGAAGCGCGGGAAGAGGCCGTTGCCGACCTCGCCCGCGCCGTCCCAGGAGAAGATCACGAACTGCGGCGGGGTCTGGCCGGGTTCGAGCGGGACGGGGGCGTCGGGCTGGTGCGGCTGCTTCCCGGTGTCGGCGGTGGAGCCGTCGCCGATGAGCCGTACCCGGTCCTTGGTCGGGGTGGGGGTGCTCGGATCCGCCGAGACGTCGCCCCCCTTCCCGGGTCCGGAACGTCCGGGCTTGTCCTGATTGCCGGAACTGCACGCGGCGACGCCCATCGCCGCAGTGGCACCAACACCGGCCCCGAGCAGCCCCCTTCGACTGATCCCACTGATTCCGCGCATGACATCCCCATTCGCGCTGACGTATGACCTGAACGTCATCCAAACCGACAATGAGTGAGATGCCGGGAGGAACACGTAGGTTCCGGGAATTCGCACAAAAATTTCAGGGCGGTCGATTGGCATGAACACCATCGACCGCCCTGAACTCTGGACCTTGTGCTCCCGCACTGTCCAGTCGGGTTGTACGACCATCCCGAAGAACTCCGGCGCCCTCCCGCGAAACCGCTCCGCGCCGTGGAGAACACTGCCGCGACATGGAGAACAGCGCCGCGTCGCGACGGACCGCGGCGCGTTGTGAAGAACCCTCGCCGCGTTGTGGAGAACTACGCCCCGAAAGCCTTCGACTTCCCCTTGACCGGCTTCGCGCCGGCCAGCAGATGCGCCGGTACGAGATCCCGGGCCGGCTCGCTGTACCCGACCGACACGATCTTGTCGCCCCGGTACGTGAAGGAGGTCAGCGAGGCCAGCGTGCACTGCCGCCGCCGCGGGTCGTGCCAGAGCCGGCGCCTCTCCACGAAGCTGCGGACGATCCAGATCGGCAGCTGGTGGCTGACGCAGACCGCCTCGTGCCCCCGGGCCGCGTCCTTCGCCGCGTCGAGCGCGCCCATCATCCGGACGACCTGCTCCACGTACGGCTCGCCCCAGGACGGCTGGAACGGGTTGGTCAGGTGCTTCCAGTTCGCCGGCTTGCGCAGCGCCCCGTCCCCGACGCCGAAGGTCTTGCCCTCGAAGACGTTCGCCGCCTCGATGAGCCGCCCGTCGCTCGCCAGGTCCAGACCGTGGGCCTTCGCGACCGGCATCGCCGTCTCCTGCGCCCGCTCCAGCGGCGAGGCCACGACGTGCGTGATGTCCCGTCCGGCCAGGTGCTCGGCGACCCGGTCGGCCATCTGCCGGCCGAGCTCGGAGAGGTGGTACCCGGCACGGCGCCCGTAGAGGACACCGTCCGGGTTGTGGACCTCGCCGTGCCGCATCAGATGGACGACGGTGATGTCCTCGTCGGGGACGTCCCGCTCCCGCACGGGGGCGTTCGGCTCGCTCATGCCGTCGCCTCCGCGGCGGCGCGGGCGGCGGCCGGCAGCGCGGCGGCGATCCGCTCGATCGCCCGCTCGTCGTGGGAGGCCGACACGAACCAGGACTCGAAGGCGGACGGCGGCAGGTAGACGCCGTCGGCCAGCATCGAGTGGAAGAAGGCGTTGAAGCGGAAGGCCTCCTGCCGCTTCGCCTCGTCGTAGTTCCGCACCTCGTCGGCGGTGAAGAAGACCGAGAACATGTTGGACGCGGTCTGCAGCCGGTGCGCCACGCCCTCCTTGGCGAGCGCGCCCGTGACCAGGCCCTGGATCTCCGCCGAGACCGCGTTCACCTTCTCGTACGCCGCGTCGTCCAGCAGCCGCAGCTGCGCGAGCCCGGCGGCGGTCGCGATCGGGTTACCGGAGAGGGTGCCCGCCTGGTAGACCGGCCCGGCCGGAGCCAGGTGGCCCATGACGTCGGCGCGACCGCCGAACGCGGCGGCCGGGAAGCCGCCGCCCATGACCTTGCCGAAGGTCAGCAGGTCGGCCCGGACGCCGTCGACGCCGTACCAGCCGGCCTTCGAGGTACGGAATCCGGTCATCACCTCGTCGGAGATGTACAGCGCGCCGTTCTCCCGGCACACGTCCGCGAGGCCCTGGTTGAAGCCCTCCGCCGGCGGCACGACGCCCATGTTGCCGGGCGAGGCCTCGGTGATGACGCAGGCGACCTCGCCCGGGTGCGCGGCGAACGCGGCCCGCACCGCGGCCAGGTCGTTGTAGGGCAGCACGATCGTGTCCCCGGCCTGAGCGCCGGTCACGCCGGGCGTGTCGGGCAGGCCCAGGGTGGCGACGCCGGAGCCGGCCGCGGCCAGCAGCGCGTCCACGTGGCCGTGGTAGCAGCCCGCGAACTTGACGACCTTGGCGCGCCCGGTGAAACCGCGGGCGAGCCGGATCGCGGACATCGTGGCCTCGGTGCCGGAGGAGACCAGGCGCACCTGCTCGACCGGCTCGACGCGGGCCACGATCTCCTCGGCGAGCGCGACCTCGCCCTCGCCGGGGGTGCCGAAGGAGGTGCCGCGGGCCACGGCTTCCTGCACCGCGGCGGTGACCTCGGGGTGCGCGTGGCCGAGGATCATCGGACCCCAGGAGCACACCAGGTCGACGTACTCACGGCCGTCCGCGTCGGTGAGGTAGGGACCGGAACCGGACACCATGAACCGGGGCGTTCCGCCCACGGCCCGGAAGGCCCGCACCGGTGAGTTCACGCCGCCGGGCGTCACGAGGGAAGCGCGGTCGAAAAGCGTCTGTGAGACTGGGGCTTCGTATGAATACGGCACTGTGATCCTGACCTGCGAGAACGACGTCGGGCACGACATAGGGAACGGAGGGTCGGCGTGGACATCCTGTGTATTACGCCGGGGCGTTCGCCCTCCGCGTCTGCGAAACTGGGGCGTCATAGGGATGACTCACGGAATCCATGGTGTCAGAGGCCACGGCGTTCTTGCGGACAGGTGTTTCACCGTACGAACGCGGGGGAGGTCACTGACACGATGATCGGGTTGCGCGGCGGGGTCGTGTTGCCGAGAAAAAGCAGTCGGGTGGAGATATGCATCGCGGTGGCGGACCGGGCGAGGGGACGGACGATCTGGGTCCGGAGTCTGCCCGCCGGGGGAGACACCGGCGCCGGCGGAGCGAGGACCCGAGCGCGGGAACCCCGGGTGTTCCCAGCATTCCCGGCACATCGGGCCCTCCGGGAGCACCGGTCGCCGGAGGCGGGAGTGGCCGGTTGGGGGTGACGTACAAGTACTTCGGCGCGCCCGACGGCGCGACGGCGGCCAGGGTCCCGATCTCGATGCGTCCGGAGGAGCTCGGCGGCGACGAGCTCGGCATGGGCGGCATGTTCACCAAGATCAAGCCGGAGACCATAGCCGCCATGGTCCTGACCGGCATCCAGGGCATGCCCCTGCACAAGGTGCCCCCGCTGGAGCTGGTGGTCCTGCACCCGGACTACGCGGTGGTGAAGCTGCCGATGACCGTGGTCGACCCGCTGCGCGCGATCGGCGAGGAGTCGGTCGGCGCCGCCGCCTTCATCTGGTCCACGGTCCCGGACCGCGGCGGCCCGCGCGACGCGTTCGACGTCTACCAGCTGCTCCACGAGTGGCAGGACTTCTCGGTCCGCCTCCACGAGGCGGGTCACCAGCCCTACTGCCTGGTCTGGCCGTAGGGACGCGCGGTCGCCGGAGAGGACCGAAGAGGACCGAAGAGGACCGGGAGTGAGACCGGGAGAGGGCCGGCCCGCGACCGGCGGGGACCGGCCCCCGATCAGGTCCGGTCCTCGGCCGCCTTCGCGTCGTCCGCCGCCCGCGCGCGCTCGGCGGCGAGTTCGCGGGCCGAGGCCAGCCGGTACGGCACGTCGATGACCACGACGTTCTTCATGAACAGCAGCCGGGCCTTGAGGCGCAGCGCGCTCTGGTTGTGCAGCGGCTGCTCCCACCAGTGCCCGACCACGTACTCGGGGATGACCACCGAGATCACCGCGTTCCCGGTCCGCTCGGGCGCCTCCCGGACGTGCCGCAGGACCGGCTGGACGATCGAGCGGTACGGGGAGCTGAGCACCCGCAGCGGTACGTCGATGCCGCGCGCCTCCCAGGTCGCGCGGAGCACCTCCGCCTCCGCCGGGTCCTCGGCGACGGTGACCGCCGTGAGGGAGGTGGGGCGCAGGGTCTTCGCGTACGACAGGGCCCGGAGGCTGGGCGCGTTGACCGAGGCCACCAGGACGAGGACGTGGTTCCCGGCGAGGGCGCGGGGCAGCTCGTGGGGGCCGACGGCGACCTCGGAGGCGACGGTGTCGTAGTGCCGCCGCACCCCCTTCATCCCGGCGAAGAGCACCGGCATCGCGATGACGACGATCCAGGCGCCGTGGGTGAACTTGGTGATGAGGACGATGACGAGGACGACCGCCGTCAGACAGGCCCCGAAGGCGTTGATGGCGAGGCTGCGGTGGATGCGGCGGCGGCCCGCGCGGGTGGTGGGGTCGTCGGAGCCTCCGGGCGTGGCGTGGCTTCCGGGCGTGGCGGGTCTGGCGAGTTCTCGCCGCCAGTGCTTGACCATGCCGGCCTGGGAAAGGGTGAAGGAGACGAAGACGCCGATGATGTACAGCTGGATGAGGCGGGTCAGCTGCGCGTCGAAGGCGACGATGAGGGCCATCGCGGCGAGCGCGAGGAGCACGATGCCGTTGGAGTAGACGAGCCGGTCGCCGCGGTGGAAGAGCTGGCGGGGCGCGTAGCGGTCCCGGCCGAGGACGGAGGCGAGCATCGGGAAGCCGTTGAAGGCGGTGTTGGCCGCCAGGATGAGGACGCCCGCGGTGACGGCCTGCAGCGCGTAGAACAGGACGTGCCAGTCGCCGAAGGTGGCGCGCCCGATCTGGGCGAGGGCGGTGGACGTCGGGGTGCCGGGGGCGAGTCCGAGCTCGGTGGGGTCCTCGGCGACGTGGACCTCGTAGACCATGGCGAGCACCGTGATCCCGAAGAACATGGTCACGGAGAGCCCGCCCATGATCGCGAGGGTCATCGCCGCGTTGCGGCTCTTGGGCTTGGCGAACGCCGGTACGCCGTTGCTGACCGCCTCGACGCCGGTGAGCGCGGTGCAGCCGGAGGCGAAGGCGCGCATGGCGAGCAGCACGAGGGCGATCCCCGAGTAGGTGGAGACCTCCTCGACGGGCAGGTCGGCGGATTCGGCCCGGATCGTCGAGCCGGTCGCCATCCGTACCGCGGCCACCGCGAACATCAGGTAGATGACGGTGATGAAGGCGTAGGTGGGGAGGGCGAACCAGCGCCCCGACTCGCGCACCCCGCGCAGGTTCAGCCAGGCGAGCACCGCGACGAAGAACACCGACATGGCCACGGCGTGCCCGTCGAGCGAGGGGACGGCCGAGGTGATGGCGGCGACCCCGGAGACGACGGAGACGGCGACGGTCATCACGTAGTCGATGAGCAGCGCGGAGGCGGCGGTGAGCGCGGCCGTCTGTCCGAGGTTCTCGGCGGAGACGACGTAGGCCCCGCCACCGCCCGGGTAGGCGTAGCAGGTCTGGCGGTACGAGGCGACGACGACCAGGAGCAGGACGACGATGCCGGCCGCCGCGTACCAGGCCAGATGGAGCACGGCGAGGCCGCCGAGGGCGAGGACCAGCAGGATCTCCTCGGTGGCGTACGCGACCGAGGAGAGCGGGTCGCTGCAGAAGATCGGCAGGGCGACCCGTTTCGGCAACAGGGTCTCCCCGAGCCGTCCGCTGTCCAACGGACGACCTACGAGCAGGCGTTTCGCCGCACTTCCAGCTCTCATAAGTGATGAAGTTAGGACGAATGGTATGTAATGCGCGGAAGCCGCGCCCGGTGGGAGCCCCCGTACGCCCTGTGGGAGCCCCGTACGAGGAAGGAACCGACGCGTGAGCGGAGTACGAGGAGTGCCAGGAATGCTGGGAGCACGGATGACCGGCGAGCCCATGCAGATCGGCGAGGTCGCCGCACGGACCGAACTGTCCCTGCGCACGATCCGGCAGTACGAGGACAGCGGTCTGGTCGTCCCGTCCGCGGCCTCGCCGGGCGGCTTCCCGCTCTACACGGACGCGGACGTGTCGCGGCTGATGGTGGTCCGCCGGATGAAGCCGCTCGGCTTCACCCTCGACGAGACCCGCGAACTCCTCACGGCCGTGGACCGGCTGGCGGCCGAGCGCGCGGGCACCGAGACGGAGCTCGACCCGGACGAGCGGACCGCGCTGGTGGCCCGCGTCCGCCGCTACGAACAGGCCGCCGCGGAGCGGGTCGCCGAACTGCGGGCCCAGCTGGCCCGCGCGGAGGAGTTCGCCGACTCCCTCCGCCGCACCAGGCTGACGCCCGCCCCGGCGTAGCGGAGCGGGCTCCGGGGCGGGGCGGGTCGGGGCCGGGTGGGTCGGGTCCGGTCGGGCCGGGCTCGGTCGGACCGGCTCCGGTCGGCTCGGCCCTCGATCGGCTCGGCTCCGGTCGGGCCGGCTCCGGTCGGTCGGCGGTGTCGGCCGGCTCAGGCCGCGAGCGCCTCGGCCAGCTCGCGGAAGAAGCGTGCGTAGGCGGCCGGGCTGGGCGGGGTCTCCGGGTTCCACGGCGTGGACCGGATACCCGCCAGGACCTCGTCCGGCGCCGTCGCGTGGGCCCGGCTGTCGAAGAGGACCAGGTCAGGACGGAGTTCGGCCGCCCGGGCCCAGTCGCCGGTGAGCCAGTTGGCACCGGGCCCGGGGCCCGGGTCGACGAGCCGGACACCCAGCTCGGCGAGGTGCGCCAGCTCCGGCCAGGCCTGCGGCCGGGCCAGGTGCACCTGGTCGGGACCGGCCCCGGAGAGGGCGAGCACGGTGAGCGCGCTCCGGTCGGCGGCCTCCCGCAGGGCGTCCTCGGCGGCCCGCAGCCCGGCCCGGGAAACGGACCCGCCACCCGGGTCGGCCTCCGCACCCGCCCCGGCGTCCGGCACACCCGAAGCGGCGTCCGCCCCGGCCGTACCGGCGTCCGCCGCGGCCCCCAGGCTCACCGCCAGTTCGCCGAAACGGTCGAGGATCGCCGGCAGGGTGAGCTCGTTGCCGACGGAGAGCGCGACGAGCGGCACCCCGAGCCGTTCCACGACGGCCTCGTCGAGCGCGTACGGGCTCTTCCCGTCGTAGGTCACGTCGACGATCACGTCCGGCCGCAGCTCCCGCAGCGGCGCCTCGTCCAGGCGCCGGCCCGGCCCGAGGTACGTCACCGCCGCCGCCCGCAGCCCGCCCTCCTTCGCCGGATCCAGGACGTCGTCGTCGTGCCCGGAGCCGTACACCGCGACCGGCGTCACGCCCAGGTCACACAGGGCCGCCCCGGCCCGCACGTACGCGATCACCCGCCGCGGCACGCGCGCAGCCCCCACCTCCGTACCTCTGTCGTCCGTGAATCCCCACACCAGTGCCCCGGACATACGGCTGCTCCCTCCCCGGCCGGAATGCGCCTCTTCCGCCACCTTGGAGCGGTTCCCCGGCCCGCACAAGAGGGCCTGCGGCCATGCCCGCCCGGCGGTGCCGCGGGGGGCGGGACCAAGGTCCCGAACCCCCCTGCCGAAAGTCCCCCAGGGTGGTGTTAACTGAACGGGTCGGGAGGAAGCAGTAGGAATCGTCGCTGCCGTCGCGCCCGCGCGCCACCTGCCGGGGCGCGCCGCGTGCGGGCGGCCCTCACGTCCTGGAGTGAGTCATGTCCTTGCCCGGCCAGTTCTCCGACCCCCGTGTGCTCGCGCTCTTCGGCCTGCTCGCCGTCTCCACGGTGGCGTGGGTCGCGCTCGGTCTGCGCGCCCGTGCCCGCGTCCGCCGCGACCGGGCGCGCACCCCGCTGGAGCGGATCTGGCACCCGCAGGAGTCGACCGTGCTGACGCCCGAGGAGGAGCACGCCTTCGGCCAGGTCGTCTCCCGGCTCTCCCTGGGCGGACCGGGCCGCCTGCGCTGACCGGCGGGCCGACGAACCCCGGCCCTCAGGACTCGGGACTCAGGCCTTGGGACTCAGGACTCGGGACTCAGGACTCGGGACTCAGGACTCGGGACTCAGGACTCGGGACTCGGGACTCAGGCCTTCCAGGCCCGCGGATCACGCCCCGTGGTCGCAAGCAGGCGCTCGAAGACGGTGGCGTCCCCGGGCGGCTCGACGGCCTCGCCGAAGACGTTCATCTTCCGGGCCATGGGCGCCATCCGCTCCACCTCCTCGACGAGCCCCGCGACCACCGCCGGGTCGGCCTCGTAGCTCCGCCCGGTGGCGCGGGCCAGGTCCCAGGCGTGCACGGTCAGGTCGAGCAGCACCATCGAGCCGACGGTCCGCGCGGGCAGCCCCATGGCGCCGGTGGTGCCCTCCTCGGCGTCCGGCGCCGACCAGGCCTCGACGAGCTTCCCGGTCTCGGCCTCGAAGCGCTCGCGCCAGTCGGCCTCGGCGAGCCGGTCGGGAGTCGAGGCGAAGTCGGCCGACTGCTTGGCGGCGAGGGCCTGGAAGTTCACGACGACGCCGAAGAGGTGGTTCAGCAGGGCGCGCACGTCGTACTCGCCGCAGGGCGTGGGCGCGCCGAGCGAGGTGTCGGCGGTGTCCCTGATCAGGGGCGTGGCGTGGGTGGCCGCGGTACGGAGCAGGTCACCGATGCGGGGCGGGGCCTCGTTCGTCATGGGAGCGACGCTAGGGGAGCGCCCCGGTCGCCGTCTTGAAGAAACACGCCAGGACGACCCCGTCCCCCGGTTCCGGCCCCGTCGCCGGCCCCCGATTCCTTCCCCGGCTCCCGGTTCCGGCCTCGGCCCCCGGTGTTCCGGCCTCGGACCCCGGTGTTCCGGCCTCGGACCCCGCCACGGGCTGCGGTCCCGGCCACGGGGCTCTCCGACGGACCCGGCCGTGATCCGCCGGGCGGCCCTAGCATCGGAGGATGTCCGACTCCGCTCCCCGCCGGGACACCCGGGGCATCGTCGACCCCGCCGAGCTGCTCTCCCGCGTCCGTTTCCGCCGCCACACCCCGGCGCCGGAGCTGCGGCCCTACCTGGAGCACTACTGGCTGATCGACTGGGAGCTGCCGGAGCCGTACGCGACCCATGTCGTCCCGCACCCGTCGGTGAACATCGTCTTCCAGCGGTACGGAGCGCTCGGCGCCCCGGCGAAGCCGGCGGACGCGTCCGCCGAGGTCGCCGGGATCGGGCTCGGGCTCTTCACCCAGAAGCTGGCGGAGACGGGGCGGGTCTGCGGGGTGCAGTTCCGACCGGGCGGCTTCCGCCCCTTCGCGCCCGCGTGGCCGGTGTCGACCTGGACGGGCCGCCGGGTCCCCCTCACCGAGGTGTTCCCGGACACGGACCCCGACCTGCCGTCCACCGTCCTCTCCCCCGACACCGACCACGCGCGCGTGGCGGCGCTCGACGCCTTCCTCCTGGCCCACGGCCCCGCCCCCGACCCGGTCGCCGACCGGGCCATGGAGCTGGTGGACCTGGTCCGCTCGGACCGCGCGGTCCGCAAGGTGTCCCAGCTGGCGGCGGCATCGGGGCTGTCGGCGCGCTCGCTCCAGCGCCTCTTCGCGACCGGCGTCGGCGTGGGCCCGAAGTGGGTGATCCTGCGCTACCGCATCCACGAGGCCCTGGAACGCGCCGAGGCCGCGGAGGCGGCGGGCGCCCCGGACTGGGCGGCGCTGGCGACCGAGCTGGGCTACAGCGACCAGGCCCATCTCGTAAGGGACTTCACGGCGACGGTCGGGGTGCCGCCGACGGCGTACGCCCGGGGGCGCTCCGAACCAAGCCCCTAGGAGGCGTCGTCCGGTGCGGTGAGCGTCCGGGAGAAGTGGAAGGCCACGATGTCGAAGCGCTCGCGCAGGTAGAAGCGGTGGGCCCCGGTGCGGTGAGTGCCGGAGTCGAGGGTGAGCTCGTGGCAGCCGGCGGCGCGGGCGTGGCCCTCCAGGTGGGCGACGAGCGCGTGACCGACCCCGGTGGAGCGGGAGGCGGCGGCGGTCACGAGGTCGTCGACGTAGAGATTGCGCAGGGTGCTGGTGTTGTTGACGACGCGCCAGCCGGCCGCGCCGACACAGCGGCCCTCGTCGGTGTAGGCGGCGCTGAAGCGCAGGCCCTGGGGGTGCCCCGCCTCGTACACCTCCCGGAAGAGCTCCGGGGTGAGGTGGGGGCGGAGCTCGGAGAGTACGGGCAGGAGGTCGCTCTCCAGCCGGGGGTCGCCGGGACCGAGGTCGATGATCTTCATGCCGGGACCGTACCTCAGGGTTTTGTCCGGGTTGACGCGTGTGGCACGACCCTGGATATTTATCTGCGTGACGCAGATGATGTGTCACGCAGGTGTGAATACGCTCTCCGTCCCGGAAGGACACCCCCATGACCGTTCTCGTCACCGGTGGCCGCGGCCGCGCCGCCGCCGCCCTGCTCGACCTTCTCGACGCCGCCGGCATCGAGGCGAAAGCCGGTTCCAGGAACCCGGCGGACCTCTCACCACCCTCCGGGGTCGACACCGCCCCCGCCCCACCCTGGCCTCGCCCCCGCCCTGGCCCCGCCCCCGCCCCGGGCAGCGCCGAATTACCTGGCCGTCCCTCCCGCCCCGGTGCGATCCTGTCCCGGTGAACGGACCGGAGATCCACATCAGTTTCGCCCCCGGCCTGGGGCTGTTCGTATCGGCGGAGCGCCGCTCGGGCCGGACGGCCGTGACCACCGACGGCGCCTCCTCGCTCGGCCATGTCGTGGAGTCGCTCGGCGTCCCGCTCACCGAGGCCGGACGGCTCCTGGTCGACGGGCGGCCCGTCGACACCTCGCACGTCCCGGCCGCGGGCGAGACGGTCGAGGTGGAGAGCGTCGCCCGCCCGCAGCGGGTGCCGGGAGCGCCGCTCCGCTTCCTGCTCGACGTGCATCTGGGCACGCTGGCCCGGCGCCTGCGGCTGCTCGGGGTGGACGCGGCGTACGAGAGCGAGGACATCGGCGACCCCGCCCTCGCCGCGCTCTCGGCGCGGGAGGAGCGGGTGATGCTCTCGCGGGACCGCGGTCTGCTGCGCCGCCGCGAGCTGTGGGCGGGGGCCTACGTCTACAGCGACCGCCCGGACGACCAGCTCCGCGACGTCCTTGAGCGGTTCGCGCCGCCGCTCGCGCCCTGGACGCGGTGCACGGCGTGCAACGGACGGCTGAGCGACGCCGACAAGGACGCGGTGCGCGAGCGCCTGGAGCAGGGCACGGAGAAGACGTACGACGTGTTCGCCGAGTGCGTGGAGTGCGGCCGGGTCTACTGGCGCGGCGCCCACCACGCCCGCCTGGAGGCGATCGTCTCCGACGCGGTACGGGAGTTCGGCGCCACGAAGACCGGCTGACGACGACCGACGGACGGCACCCGGCACCCCCGCACCCGCCGCCGGGCCGGCGGCCGGCCCGGAGCGACCCCCGTCGCTCCGGGTTGCTCCAGGTCGCTCCGGGGCCCCCGCGGTTCAGTCCAGGTCGCCGCCGCGCAACCGATCGATCTGCGCGGCGCTGACCTCGACGGTGCGTCGCATATGGGCGATGAGCAGGGCGACCTCGGCGTCGCTGTAGACGTCGAACATCGTGCCCCAGGCCCCGTTGAGCTTGCGCCACAGGGCGCCGAACTCCGCGATCCGCTCGGGCACGAGGGCGACCAGGACCCGGCGCCGGTCCTCGGTGTCCCGTTCGCGCGTCACATAACCGGACCGCTCCAGGCGGTCGACCAGCCGGGTCGCGGAACCGGTGGTGAGCCCGGTCAGCTCGGCGACCCGTCCGGTGGTCACCGGCCCCGGCTCCAGGCTGAGCAGGTTCAGGCACTGCACATCGGTCGGGTGGAGCCCCAGATGGTCGGCGACGGCCTGGTTGAACAGGGCGTAGGCCGCCATGTAGCGGCGCGCCTCCCCGTACAGCTCGGTCATCAGCGCGCCGCGCCGGGCGGAACTCTTCTGCGTCATGCAGGGATTGTACGAACCGGACACCGCCCCGCCCCGGGCCCGTGGGCCCGGCCGCCTCAGGGCGTCTCGGCCGTCAGATAGCGCTGCACGGTCGGGGCCAGCCAGGCGACGATCTCCTCGCGGGACATCTCGACGGCCGGCGGCAGGCGCAGCACGTAGCGGGTGAGCGCCATGCCGAGGATCTGGGACGCGACGAGCGCGGCCCGCTTCGGGGCCTCCGCCGGGTCGGGACAGACGCCCCGGGTGACGGGCCCGAGCTGCGAGGCGAAGATCTCCTGCATCCGTTCGGCCCCGGCGGCGTTGGTGACCCCCACCCGCAGCATCCCGGTGAGGACCTCGTCCCGCTCCCAGCGCTCCAGGAAGTGGGTGACCAGGACGGCCCCGATGTGCCGCGCGGGCAGGGCGCCCAGCTCCGGCAGGCCGATCTCGATCTCGGAGGCGGCGGCGAACAGGCCCTCCTTGTTGCCGTAGTAGCGCATGACCATCGACGGATCGATCCCGGCGTCGCGCGCGATGGCCCGGATGGTGGCGCGGTCGTATCCGTCGGAGGCGAAGCGCTCGCGGGCGGCCTCCAGGATGGCGGCCCTGGTGGCGTCGGAGCGGCGGGCGGTCGTCATATCAACGACTGTAGGCCAACAGGCGTTGACACTCCATCGGAGCCGCCCCTACAGTTGCCAACAAGCGTTGACCAACAGGCGTTGGCCAACGGTCGTGGGCACCCTGGAGGCAGCCATGAGCAGCACGGAGCGGACCGACACCCAGGTACTCGTCATCGGCGCCGGCCCCACCGGCCTGCTCCTCGCCGGCGACCTCGCCGCCGCCGGCGTCGACGTCACCCTCGTCGAGCGCCGCCCGCACGGCCTCGCCAACATGACCCGCGCCTTCGGCGTCCACGCCCGCACCCTGGAGCAGCTCGACGCCCGCGGTCTCGCCGACGAACTCCTCACCACCGGCACGACCCTCGGCCGCGCCCGGCTCTTCGGCCGCCTCGACCTCGACCTCACCCGGCTGCCCAGCCGCTTCAACCACCTGCTCGTCACCCCGCAGTACGAGGTCGAGCGCCTCCTGGAGCGCCGCGCGGAGGCCGCCGGGGTCACCTTCCGGTACGGGACGGAGCTGCGCGGAGTGCGCCAGGACGCCGACACGGTCACGGCCGAGCTCACCGGCCCCGACGGAACCCGGCACACCCTCACCGCCCGGCACCTGGTCGGCACGGACGGCGTCCGCAGCGCCGTCCGCAGCGCCCTCGGCCTGCCGTTCCCCGGCGGCTCCGTCATCCGCTCCCTCGTCCTGGCCGACGTCCGTCTGACGGACGAGCCCACCGAGTCGTTCAGCGTCGACGGCTCCGGCGACAGCTTCGCCTTCCTCGCCCCCTTCGGCGACGGCTGGTACCGGGTGATGGGCTGGAGCCGCACCCGTCAGGTCGACGACGGCGAACCCGTCGACCTGGACGAACTCCGCGAGATCACCCGCGGCGCCCTCGGCACCGACCTCGGCATGCACGACCCCCGCTGGATCTCCCGCTTCCACAGCGACGAGCGCCAGTCCCCCTCCTACCGGGTGGGCCGGGTCTTCCTCGCCGGCGACGCCGCCCACGTCCACTCCCCGGCCGGCGGCCAGGGCATGAACACCGGACTGCAGGACGCCGCCAACCTCTCCTGGAAGCTCACCGCCGTCCTGCGCGGCACCGCCCCCGACCCGGACGCCCTCCTCGACAGCTACCACTCCGAGCGCCACCCGGTCGGCGCCACGGTGCTGCGCACCAGCGGCGCGCTCGTCCGCCTCGCGATGGCCCACAGCCCCCTCACCCGGGCCGCCCGCTCCCTCGCCGCGGGCTTTCTCAACGCGGTGCGGCCCGCCTCGGCCCGCGCCATGGGCATGATCAGCGGAATCGGCATCGCCTACGCGCCCCCGGCGGGCTCCCACCGCCCCGCGGGCCGCCGCGCACCGGACATACGGCTGCGCGAGGGCCGGCTCTACGAACTGCTGCGCGCGGGCGAGTTCGTCCTGATCGCGCCGGAGGGACCTCCCCCGGCCCTGCCCGCGGCCGCCCCCGTCTCCCCCGGCCACCTGGTGCGGGCCACCTGGCCGGACCCGGCGCGACGGACCGCGGTACTGATCCGCCCCGACGGCCACATCCACTGGACGAGCCGCTGAGAAGGACCCCACCTCACCGGAGGCAGCGGTCAGAAGACGTACGGATCACCGGTGGCGAGGACGAGCACGCGGTGGCGGTCGTTGACCGGGTTCCGGTCGGTCGCCCCGTCCCGCCAGGCGGTGGTGATGTCCACGGTCAGCTCGTCCGGGAAGCCCGCGGTCCGCAGGTCGAAGGCCAGCTCACCGCCGCCTCCCGCGACCCGCAGCTCGCCCGTACGGCAGGAGACCACCCGGTCGCTGCTCCACAGACAGGCCTGCGGCAGCTCCTGGCCACCCGCCATCGGCTCCGAGAAGGCGAGCCGGACGGTCGCCTGGGAGAGGTCGGAAGGGCCGAGGTTCTCGCTCACCAGCCAGACACCGACGCCGCCGCCCCAGAGGGAGACATGACCGTGATGGGCCACGTCCGCCTCGGGTGCGACCACCGGCCCCACGGCGCCGGCACTCGCGCCCGCGCCCGACACCACCGTGGCCACGAGAGCGACCCCCAGCACACCCTTCCGAAATCCATACATAAGCTCAAAATACCCACAGACCAGCCCACCTTCTGACAATCCGCCAGCCAGCGTGTCCCCCGGCGCGCCACCCGGCCGACCGGCCGCCCGGCGTCTCCGCGAGGGCCGGCCCGGCACCCGCCTATCCTGGCCGGGCGATCGACGTAATCGACCATCTGCGCGAGGAGCACCACGTCATGACTGCCCCCGGTACCCCCATCGCCGTCGTCACCGGAGCGAGCAGCGGAATCGGCGCCGCAACGGCCAGGCAGCTGGCCGCCGCCGGTTACCGCGTGGTCCTCACCGCCCGCCGCAAGGACCGCATCGAGGCCCTGGCCGCCGAGATCAACGAGGCCGGGCACCAGGCCGCCGCCTACGCCCTCGACGTCACCGACCGCACGGCGGTCGACGAGTTCGCCACCGCCTTCCGCACCGTCGCCGTCCTCGTCAACAACGCGGGCGGCGCGCTCGGCGCCGACCCCGTCGCCACCGGCGACCCCGCCGACTGGCGCCAGATGTTCGAGGTCAACGTCATCGGCACCCTCCACATGACGCAGGCCCTGCTCCCCGCCCTCACCGCGAGCGGCGACGGCACGGTCGTCGTCCTCTCCTCCACCGCCGGCCACTCCACCTACGAGGGCGGCGCCGGCTACGTCGCCGCGAAGAACGGCGCCCGCGTCCTCGCGGAGACCCTCCGCCTGGAGATCGTGGGCACCCCGGTCCGTGTCATCGAGATCGCCCCCGGCATGGTCAAGACGGACGAGTTCGCCACCACCCGCTTCCGCGGCGACACCGACAAGGCCGCCAAGGTCTACGCGGGCGTGGCCGAACCCCTCACCGCGGACGACGTGGCCGACACCATCACCTGGGCCTGCACCCGCCCCCCGCACGTCAACATCGACCTCCTGGTCGTGCGCCCCCGGGCCCAGGCCTCCAACACCAAGGTCCACCGCGAGCTCTGAGCACACGGAAGGGGCCGGCGCGCCGCGCCGGCCCCTTCCACCCCCGTGCGGGGAGGGCTCACCCCTTCACGCAGATGACCTGCTTCAGCTTGGCGACGACCTCCACCAGGTCCCGCTGCTGGTCGATGACCTTCTCGATCGGCTTGTACGCGCCGGGGATCTCGTCCACCACACCGGAGTCCTTGCGGCACTCCACGCCCCGCGTCTGCTCCTCCAGGTCCCGCGTCGAGAACCGCCGCTTCGCCTCGCTCCGGCTCATCTTCCGGCCCGCGCCGTGCGAGGCCGAGTTGAAGGACGCGGTGCTCCCGAGGCCCTTCACGATGTACGAGCCGGTGCCCATCGAGCCCGGGATGATCCCGAACTCCCCGGAGCCGGCGCGGATCGCGCCCTTCCGCGTGACCAGCAGGTCCATGCCCTCGTACCGCTCCTCCGCCACGTAGTTGTGGTGGCAGGAGATCACCTGGTCGAAGGTCACCCGGGCCTTGCGGAACTCCCGCCGGACGACCTCCTGGTACAGCGCCATCATGATCGCGCGGTTGTACTTCGCGTACTCCTGGGCCCAGAACAGGTCGTGCCGGTAGGCCGCCATCTGCGGGGTGTCCGCGACGAACACCGCCAGGTCACGGTCGACGAGCCCCTGGTTGTGCGGCAGCTTCTGCGCTTCGCCGATGTGGAACTCCGCCAGCTCCTTGCCGATGTTCCGCGACCCGGAGTGCAGCATCAGCCACACCGAACCGGAAGTATCGATACAGAACTCCACGAAGTGGTTGCCGGCTCCGAGCGTTCCCATCTGCAGCGAGGCCCGTTCGCGACGGAACTTCACCGCATCCGCCACCCCGTCGAACCGCGACCAGAAGTCGCCCCACCCCGCCGTCGGGAACTGGTAGAGCCGCCCCGGGTCCACCTCGGAGCGGTGCATCCCCCGCCCCACCGGAATCGCCTGCTCGATCTTCGACCGGAGCCTCGACAGATCGCCCGGCAGGTCGTTCGCCGTCAGCGAGGTCTTGACCGCCGACATGCCGCAGCCGATGTCGACCCCGACCGCCGCCGGACAGACCGCCCCCTGCATCGCGATCACCGAACCGACCGTCGCGCCCTTGCCGTAGTGCACGTCCGGCATCACGGCGAGGCCCTTGATCCACGGCAGCGTCGCCACGTTCCGCAGCTGCTGCATGGCACCGCCCTCCACCGTGGAGGGGTCCGCCCACATCCGAATGGGAACGTTCGCCCCAGGTACCTCTACGTACGACATACTTCCTCGATTCCCCCGAAAAGTCTGATAACGCAAAAACCGGCGCCAAAGCCCGTACAGGTGACAGCGGACCGGCATCAACAGCTGCGTGTGCGATAGACATTGTGTCCATCGGCCGGCTTCGCGCGGCAAACAGTTTTCGGGAAAGACTTCGGGAGAAGGGAGCCTGGGACCGTGCAGCGAAAGAGGTACGCCCCCGGCCGCACCGGGTCCACGGCTCGCACCGCCGTCGTCCTCGCACTCGGCCTCGGCCTGGGAATCGGCCTCACCGGCTGCTCCTCGGGCACACCGGCCGACGACATCGCCGTCGACGCCAAGGCCGGCCCCGCCGCGCCCGTCGCGCCGCCCGGCCGCTACCGCACGCTCTTCGAGCCCTGCGGCGCCGTCCCCCAGGGCGCGCTCAAGGAGCTGCTCCCCGGCGCCGCCGCCCTGGCCGACCCGGAGCGCGACAAGGCGTACCGCGGCGTCGCCGCCGTGACGTACGACACCGACCGGCGCGTCGGCTGCACGTGGCGAGCCGACACCCCCGACATCTCGCACCGGCTCGCGCTCGACATCGAGCGGGTCGTCTCGTACGACACCACCATCAGCGACGACGACCGGGCGCAGGACGTCTACGCCCGCAAGCAGGTCGCGGCCGGCATCCCGCTGCCCCAGACCACCCCGACGCCGACGCCCTCCGGCACGTCGACGGCCACCGGCGGGACGCCGGGCGGCACCCCTTCGGCCACGACCCCGCCCGGCAAGGCCACGAAGGGCACCACCGCCCCCGCCTCCGGCGCCACCCCCGCGGACCCCGCCGCCACGGGTCTCGAACCGCGCGTCCTGGAGGGCCTCGGGGAGATCGCGTACCTCGACGACGTCCTGAGCACGGTCGGCGCGAACGGCCATCAGCGCGCCGTCAGCGTGGTGTTCCGCACATCCAACGTCATCGTGACCGTCTCCTACCAGGAGCAGACCACCGGTTCCGCCGAGGCCCCGGACAGCCTGGAACTGCAGGAAAGGGCCCGGAATCTGGCCCGGCTGCTCGCCGAGCGCCTGGAGGAGTAGCCCTCCGCACCCTCTCCGCGAGCGGACGACGACCACGTAACGTGTCGGCGTACCCGTGGCCCCACGCCGTGGCCGTACCCGTGGCCGCCGGAGCACCGGCCGGACCGTACGACAAGCGACTGAAGGAACCATGCAGCGATCAGCCCCGCGACTCACCCGCATACTCGCCTGCGCCGCCGTCCCGGTGATGCTCGTCGTCGCCGGCTGCTCCTCGGACTCCGGCGACAGCGGCTCCGGCTCGGGTTCGAAGGACAAGGCGGGCCCGTCGGCGTCCGCGACCCCCTCGCCCTCGCAGACGACGAAGGCCGTCGAGCCGGCGAAGTTCGCGAAGCTGCCGCAGGCCTGCAAGTCGGTCACCGCGAAGACGACGGCCGCGCTGGTGCCCAAGGCGAAGACGAAGAGCGGCACGCCGGCCGTCTCCAGCGACCTCGCCAGCCGCGGCGGCTGCTCGTGGAACGGTCTCGACGACAAGGGCGTGAAGGGCTCTCAGTACCGCTGGCTCGACGTGTCGTTCTACCGGTACGACTCCGACTCCTCGCTCGGCAGCGGCCAGGACCGCGCGCGGGAGAACCTCGCCAAGGAGCTCGCCAAGATCGAGGCGACGCCGAGCGCGAAGAAGCTCCGCACCACGACGGCCACGGGGATCGGCGACGAGGCGACGTCCGTCGCGTACCAGGTGCGCAAGACCGACGAGGACTTCGTCTACGGCTCGATCGTGGCGCGCACGGGCAACGTGCTGGTGCTGCTCTCGTACAACGGCGCCGGATACGCGGGCGCGGCCACCCCGTCGGAGAAGACGGTCATGGACGGCGCGGTGAAGGCGGCCAAGGAGGCCGTGGCAGCGGTCGCGGCCGCAAACAAGTAGGCACAAACCCGCACAGAGCGATACGTAAGAGCGGAGCCCGTCCCTCCCCCGGGGGCCGGGCTTCGTTCACATGTGCCACTCTGTGCGCGCGAGATGTCGATTGACGGGAGGGATCGCGGGTGGCCGCGATGCAGCTGACACGCACACACCGGATACTCATCGGCCTCGTCATCGCCGGTGCGCTGATCATCGCGGGGATCGGTTTCGCGGGTTCGTACGCCGCCGTGCGCGAGCTCGCACTGCAGAAGGGCTTCGGCACCTTCTCGTACTTCTTCCCGATCGGCATCGACGCGGGCATCTGTGTGCTGCTCGCCCTCGACCTGCTGCTGACGTGGCTGCGCATCCCCTTCCCGCTGCTGCGGCAGACGGCCTGGGTGCTGACGGCGGCGACGATCGCCTTCAACGGCGCGGCCGCCTGGCCCGACCCGCTGGGCGTCGGCATGCACGCGGTGATCCCGGTGCTGTTCGTCGTGGCCGTCGAGGCCGCGCGGCACGCGGTGGGCCGGATCGCGGACATCACGGCCGACAAGCACATGGAGGGTGTCCGGATCACCCGCTGGCTGCTCTCCCCGGTGCCGACGTTCCGGCTGTGGCGCCGGATGAAGCTCTGGGAGCTGCGCTCCTACGAGCAGGTCATCAAGTTGGAGCAGGAGCGGCTGATCTACCAGGCGCGTCTCCAGGCCCGTTACGGGCGGAGCTGGCGCCGCAAGGCGCCGGTGGAGGCGCTGATGCCGCTGCGGCTCGCGCGGTACGGCGTGCCGCTGGCGGAGACGGCGGCGGCGGGTCTCGCGGCGGCCGGCATCGAGCCGGCGGTGCTCCCCGCCCAGGGGCAGTCGCAGGTGGAGCTGGCGCAGTCGGCTCAGCAGCCGCAGCTCCAGCCGGTGGCGCAGGCTCCCCAGCCGCAGCAGCTGCCGCAGCCGGGTCAGCCGCAGCTCCCCCAGGGCCAGGCACAGGGCCAGGGGCCCGTGCAGGGCCAGGGCCCGGCACAGGGTCCGGTACAGGGCCGGCCTCAGCCGCAGAGTCAGCCTCAGGCGCAAGGTCAGGCGCAGGGCCAGGCGCAGGGGCCCTCGCAGGGCCCGGCGCAGGACCCGTCCGAGCCGCCGAACCACCACAGCCCGTGGTTCCAGTCGCCGCAGCTCCCGTCGGAGGCCCACGAGACGGCGTACGCCCCCCAGTTCGTCGAGGGCCTGGAGCCGACCCCGGTCGCGGTGCCGCTCGGCCCCGAGGACGCCCCGCTCCCCGACCCCCGGCAGGAGCAGGGCCCCGAGAGCTTCGAGGAGTACCCCGAGTACGTCGATCCGGAGCCCCCGGTCGACGACTTCGAGGAGTCCGTCTACAAGCTCACGTGGTCGTACGCCCACGAGAACAACCGGTTCCCGGCCGAGGGCGAGCTCCAGCGACTGGTCGCGGACCACTACGGCCTCCAGGAGTTCCCGGACACCGAGGTCGACGCCCTGCGTCAGCTGGCCCCCAGGGTCGAGCAGCGCATCCAGCGGGAGATGGCCGACTTCGACACCCCCTGACATCCCGCGCACAGCGAGAAGGGCCGCCGCCCGGAATCCGGGCGGCGGCCCTTTCGCACGCCGAGGTCACTCCCTCGGGTCAAAGGCTCACGCGCCGAGCAGCTTCCTCACCCGGTCCGCGCCCACGGCCAGGAGCAGCGTGGGCAGACGCGGCCCGGTCTCCCGGCTGACGAGGAGCTTGTAGAGCAGGGCGAAGAAGGCGCGCTGCGCCAGCTTCAGCTCGGGCGTCGGCTTGGCCTCGGGGTCGAGACCGGCCATGATCTTCGGCACGCCGTAGACGAGGGTGGTGAGCCCGTCGAGCGACCAGTGGGTGTCGAGGCCCTCCAAGAGCAGACGGAGCGACTCGCGGCCCTCGTCGTCGAGGGAGCCGAGGAGCTCGGTGTCGGGCTCCTCGCGGACGATGGTCCGCTGGTCGGCCGGGACCTGGCTGGTGATCCAGTTCTCGGCACGGTCGAGCCGCGGCCGGACCTCGTCGAGCGTGGTGACCGGGTTCTCCGGGTCGAGCTCGGTGAGGATGCGGAGGGTCTGCTCGTCGTGGCCCGCGGTGATGTCCATGACCGAGGCGAGCGTCCGGTACGGGAGCGGGCGCGGGGTGCGCGGGAGCTCGCCCGCGGCCGTGCGGGCGGCGCGGGAGTGCGCCGCGGCGTCGGCCGGCAGCACGGTGCCGTCGGCGACCTTGGCCTCCAGCTTGTCCCACTCGTCGTAGAGCCGCTGGATCTCCTGGTCGAAGGCGATCTTGAAGGACTGGTTGGGCCTGCGGCGGGCGTACAGCCAGCGCAGCAGCGGCGCCTCCATGATCTTCAGCGCGTCGGCGGCGGTCGGCACGCCCCCGCGCGAGGAGGACATCTTGGCCATGCCGCTGATGCCGACGAAGGCGTACATGGGGCCGATCGGCTGGACGCCGTCGAAGATCTCACGGACGATCTGGCCGCCGACGACGAAGGACGAGCCGGGCGAGGAGTGGTCCACGCCGGAGGGCTCGAAGATGACGCCCTCGTACGCCCAGCGCATGGGCCAGTCGACCTTCCAGACCAGCTTGCCGCGGTTGAACTCGCTGAGCTTCACGGTCTCGGCGAAGCCGCAGTCGGCGCAGGTGTAGGCGAGCTCGGTGGTCTCGTCGTCGTACGAGGTGACGGTCGTCAGGTCCTTCTCGCACCGTCCGCAGTACGGCTTGTACGGGAAGTAGCCCGAGGCGCCGCCGGAGCCGTCGTCCTCGCTCGCGGCGCCGGAGCCCTCCTCGGCCTCCAGCTCCGCCTCGTCGAGCGGCTTCTGCGACTGCTTCTTCGGCGCCTTCTTCGTCCGGTACTGGTCGAGGATGGCGTCGATGTCGCCGCGGTGCCTCATGGCGTGCAGGATCTGCTCGCGGTAGGTACCGGCGGTGTACTGCTCGGTCTGGCTGATCGGGTCGTACTCGACGCCCAGCTCGGCCAGGGCCTCGACCATGGCGGCCTTGAAGTGCTCGGCCCAGTTCGGGTGGGACGAGCCGGCGGGGGCCGGGACGGAGGTCAGCGGCTTGCCGATGTGCTCGGCCCAGGACGCGTCGATGCCCTCGATGCCGCCCGGCACCTTGCGGTAGCGGTCGTAGTCGTCCCAGGAGATCAGGTGCCTGACCTCGTGTCCGCGGCGACGGATCTCGTCGGCGACCAGGTGCGGGGTCATGACCTCGCGGAGGTTGCCGAGGTGGATCGGGCCGGACGGGGAGAGGCCGGAGGCGACGACGACCGGTTTGCCAGGCGCACGTCGCTCCGACTCGGCGATGACCTCGTCCGCGAAACGGGAGACCCAGTCGGTCTCGGTGCTGCTCTGAGCCACGGTCGGTACGTCCTTCTTCCTGAGGAGTGCTGCCTGACAGCCCTACGTGAGCCATTCTCCCAGACGGAAGAGCGCACTCCGTGGTTGTCCACAGCCGGAGATCGTGTGCTGCCCGAGGTTGTCCACAGGCGGGGAAATCACGTTGCGCTCCCATGGGACACTTGACAAGCGAATTAGACCTGACGAACTCAACAGGAACGGAAGCTCATGGCCTCGGTCCCTTCCCTCGCTTCGACCGTGCAGCAGCGCCTCGCGGACGGCCTCTCGGCGGCTCTGCCGGATGCCGGCTCCGCCGACCCGCTGCTGCGACGAAGCGACCGGGCCGACTTCCAGGCCAACGGCATCCTGGCGCTCGCGAAGAAGCTCAAGGGGAACCCGCGTGAGCTGGCGACCCAGGTCGTCGCCGCGATCCCGGAGAACGACGTCCTGGCGGAGATCGAGGTGTCGGGCCCCGGCTTCCTGAACATCACGGTGACGGACGCGGCGATCGTGCGGACCCTCGCGGCCCGTGCCGCCGACGCCCGGCTCGGCGTGCCGTTCAACGAGTCGGCGGGCACGACGGTCATCGACTACGCCCAGCCGAACGTGGCGAAGGAGATGCACGTCGGGCACCTGCGGTCCGCCGTCATCGGTGCCGCGATGGTCGAGATCCTGGAGTTCACCGGCGAGAGCGTGGTCCGCCGGCACCACATCGGCGACTGGGGCACCCAGTTCGGCATGCTCATCCAGTTCCTGATCGAGCACCCGCACGAGCTGGACCACAGGGCCGAGGACGGCGGCGAGGTCTCCGGCGAGGAGGCCATGTCGAACCTGAACCGGCTCTACAAGGCCTCGCGCGCGCTCTTCGACTCCGACGAGGAGTTCAAGACGAGGGCCCGTGCGCGGGTGGTGGACCTCCAGGCCGGTGACGCGGAGACGCTCGCGCTCTGGCAGCGGTTCGTCGACGAGTCGAAGATCTACTTCTACTCGGTCTTCGACAAGCTCGACATGGACATCCGGGACGCCGACGTCGTCGGCGAGTCCGGCTACAACGACATGCTGGCGGAGACCTGCGCCATCCTGGAGGAGTCGGGCGTCGCCGTCCGCTCCGAGGGCGCGCTGTGTGTCTTCTTCGACGACGTGAAGGGTCCGGACGGCAACCCGACCCCGCTGATCGTCCAGAAGTCCGACGGCGGCTTCGGCTACGCGGCGACGGACCTGTCCGCGATCCGGGACCGGGTGCGGAACCTGAAGGCGACGACCCTGCTGTACGTGGTCGACGCCCGCCAGTCGCTGCACTTCAAGATGGTCTTCGAAACGGCCCGCCGGGCCGGCTGGCTGAACGACGACGTGAAGGCCGTCCAGCTTGCCTTCGGCACGGTCCTCGGCAAGGACGGCAAGCCGTTCAAGACCCGTGAGGGCGAGACGGTCCGGCTGGTGGACCTGCTGGACGAGGCGATCGACCGGGCCTCGGCCGTCGTCCGCGAGAAGGCCCAGGACCTCACCGAGGAGGAGATCGCCGAGCGCGGTACCCAGGTGGGCATCGGCGCGGTGAAGTACGCGGACCTGTCGACCTCGGCGGCCCGTGACTACAAGTTCGACCTGGACCAGATGGTCTCGCTCCACGGCGACACCTCGGTGTACCTGCAGTACGCGTACGCCCGTATCCAGTCGATCCTGCGCAAGGCGGGCGACGCCAGGCCGGTCGCCCACCCCGAGCTGGCCCTGGCCCCTTCGGAGCGCGCCCTCGGCCTGCACCTGGACGCCTTCGGCGAGCAGATCGCGGAGACGGCCGCGGAGTACGCGCCGCACAAGCTGGCGGCGTACCTCTACCAGCTGGCCTCGCACTACACGACGTTCTACTCGGAGTGCCCGGTCCTGAAGGCGGACACCCCGGAGCAGGTCGAGAACCGTCTCTTCCTCTGCGAGCTGACCGCCCGCACGCTCCACCAGGGCATGGCCCTCCTGGGCATCCGGACGCCCGAGCGCCTCTGACGGCCCCGCGGCACGGCGACAGGGCGAAGCCCCCGATACGGAACACCGTGCCGGGGGCTTCGTCGTCGGATCTCCGTCGGATCGTCGTCGGGGGTCAGCGGAGATTGTGCGAGGTCCGGCCCGACACCTGGTCGATCTCGGTGTGGGCCTTCTGGAGCAGCTGGGAGGCGAGGTCCATCAGCGCGCGTGCGCCGGCGATCTCCTCGCCCACCCTCAGCTGGTCCGGGTCGGAGGGGTGCCGGTTGGCGGTGCCGTGGGCCCGGAACTCGGTGCCGTCGGAGAGCCGGACCATGGCCGCGGCCCGTGTCCGGTCGCCTTCCTCCTGGAACTCCATCTCCACGTGCCATCCGACAAGCGTGTGCATCATGAGGACCACCTCCAGCGAGGTACCTGTCGGCTACCTCTCCAGAGTGCGCCGGACGGCCCTCAGTGGCGAGCCGACCCGAGGTTCCGCGCGGCCTCGGTGGCCCAGTAGGTCAGGATCATCTGGGCGCCGGCCCGGCGGATTCCGGTGAGGGTCTCCATGATCGCCCTGTCGCGGTCGATCCAGCCCTTCTCGGCGGCGGCCTCGACCATCGAGTACTCACCGCTGATCTGGTAGGCGGCGACGGGCACGTCCACGGACGCGGCGACCTTCGCGAGGACGTCGAGGTAGGGCCCGGCGGGCTTCACCATCACCATGTCGGCTCCCTCCTCCAGGTCGAGGGCGAGTTCGCGCATCGACTCGCGGAGGTTGGCGGGGTCCTGCTGGTAGGTCTTGCGGTCGCCCTTGAGGGAGGAGCCGACGGCCTCGCGGAAGGGGCCGTAGAACGCGGAGGAGTACTTCGCGGTGTACGCGAGGATCGACACGTCCTCCCGGCCGATGGTGTCGAGGGCGTCGCGGACCACGCCGACCTGGCCGTCCATCATTCCGGAGGGGCCGACGACGTGGACGCCGGCGTCGGCCTGGACCTGGGCCATCTCGGCGTAACGTTCCAGCGTGGCGTCGTTGTCGACGCGGCCCTCGGCGTCGAGGACGCCGCAGTGCCCGTGGTCGGTGAACTCGTCGAGGCACAGGTCGGACATGACGACCAGCTCGTCGCCGACCTCGGACCTCACGTCGCGGATCGCGAGCTGGAGGATTCCGTCGGGGTCGGTGCCCGCCGTACCGACGGCGTCCTTCTTCGCGTCGTCGGGGACGCCGAAGAGCATGATCCCGGAGACTCCCGCCTCCAGCGCCTCGACGGCGGCCTTCCGCAGCGTGTCGCGCGTGTGCTGGACGACGCCCGGCATGGCCTGGATGGGCACGGGCTCGGTGATCCCCTCGCGCACGAACGCGGGGAGGATCAGATCGGCGGGGTGCAGCCGCGTCTCGGCCACCATCCGCCGGAGGGCAGGCGTCGTCCGCAGCCGCCGCGGCCGCGCCCCGGGAAAGGATCCGTACGAGTTCATAAACCCGAGGCTACGCCCGCCCAAACAGTGGTTTTACCGACACGGTGTTGCCGCCGGGCACGCGAATCCCCGGGCACGCGAAGGGGCGGGGCCCGAAAGGCCCCGCCCCGAGTACCGCCCAGGTCGTGCGACAGCACCGCCTAGGTCGTGCGACGCCTCCGCGCCCCCGGCCGCCGCTCGCTGGGCCGCGTCACCGGATCGCCCGCCTCCAGGGCAGACTCCCGTCGCCGCGTCCCGAAGTCCGCGAGCGCCTCCGCCAGCTTGTGCACGGACGGCTCGGGCGAGAGCACGTCCACGCGCAGCCCGTGCTCCTCGGCGGTCTTCGCCGTGGCGGGACCGATGCACGCGATGACGGTCACGTTGTGCGGCTTGCCGGCGATGCCGACCAGGTTCCGCACGGTGGAGGACGACGTGAAGAGCACCGCGTCGAACCCGCCGCCCTTGATCGCCTCCCGCGTGTCCGCCGGCGGCGGCGAAGCCCGTACGGTCCGGTAGGCGGTGACGTCGTCGACCTCCCACCCGAGCTCGATGAGGCCCGCGACCAGCGTCTCCGTGGCGATGTCGGCCCGCGGCAGGAAGACGCGGTCGATCGGGTCGAAGACCGGGTCGTACGGAGGCCAGTCCTCCAGGAGTCCGGCGGCGGACTGCTCACCGCTGGGCACCAGGTCCGGCTTCACACCGAAGTCGACGAGCGCGGCGGCGGTCTGCTCGCCGACCGCGGCGACCTTGATCCCGGCGAAGGCGCGCGCGTCGAGCCCGTACTCCTCGAACTTCTCCCGCACCGCCTTGACCGCGTTGACCGAGGTGAAGGCGATCCACTCGTACCGCCCGGTGACCAGGCCCTTGACCGCGCGCTCCATCTGCTGAGGGGTGCGCGGCGGCTCGACGGCGATGGTCGGCACCTCGTGCGGCACGGCGCCGTACGAACGCAGCTGGTCGGAGAGCGAGGCGGACTGCTCCTTGGTGCGCGGTACGAGGACGCGCCAGCCGAAGAGGGGCTTCGACTCGAACCACGACAGCTGGTCCCGCTGCGCCGGGGCGCTGCGCTCGCCGACCACGGCTATGACCGGCCGGTGGCCCTCGGGCGAGGGGAGGACCTTGCCCTGCTTGAAGACCTGGGCGATGGTGCCGAGGGTGGCGTTCCAGGTCCGCTGGCGGGTGGTGGTGCCGGCGATGGTGACGGTGAGCGGGGTGTCCGGCTTACGGCCTGCCGCCACCAGTTCACCGGCGGCCGCCGCCACCGAGTCGAGCGAGGTGGAGACGACGACGGTGCCGTCGGAGGCGCCGACCTCGGTCCAGCACCGCTCGTCGGCGGTGCGGGCGTCGACGAAGCGCACGTCGGTGCCCTGGGCGTCGCGGAGCGGGACACCGGCGTACGCGGGTACGCCGACGGCCGTGGCGACACCGGGGACGACCTCGAAGGGGATGCCCTCGGCGGCGCAGACGAGCATCTCGGCTCCCGCGTTCCCGTCGAGGCCGGGGTCGCCGGTCACCGCTCGGACGACCCGCCTGCCGCCCCTCGCGGCCTCCATGACAAGATTGGCCGCGTCCCTCAACACGGGGACACCGGCGGTTGTTGACGCCTCGTCAACAACCGTCAGCTCCGGCGTGCTCACCCCCGCGCGCGCGTGGCCGCGAACGACTTCGAGGACCTCCGGCTCGGCGATCAGGACATCCGCTCCGGCGAGGGCCTCCACGGCCCTGAGGGTCAGGAGACCGGGGTCACCGGGGCCTGCGCCGAGGAATGTGACGTGCCCATGGCCCGCGAAGGCCGGGGACAGCGGGCTGGTGGTCGGGCTGGTGGGGTTCAAAGTGCTCGCTCCCCCATAAGACCGGCCGCACCCTTGGCGAGCATCTCGTCCGCGAGTTCGCGTCCGAGCGCCATGGCCTCGTCGTGCGAGGTGGGTACGGGTCCGGTGGTGGACAGCTGCACCAGCGTCGAGCCGTCGGTGGTGCCGACGACGCCGCGCAGGCGCATTTCGGTGACAACCTGCCCGTGACCGGGGTCGTCGGCCAACAGGTCGGCCAGCGCACCCACGGGTGCGGAGCAGCCGGCCTCAAGGGCGGCGAGCAGGGATCGCTCGGCGGTCACGGCGGCCCGCGTGTGCGGGTCGTCGAGCGCGGCGAGCGTGGCGACGAGCGCGGCGTCGGACGCCGGGCACTCGATCGCCAGGGCCCCCTGGCCGGGGGCGGGCAGGACGGAGTCGACCGACAGGTGGTCGAGCGACAGGGAGCCGGTGAGCTCCTCCGTACCGCCGATGCGGTTGAGGCCCGCCGCGGCGAGGACCACCGCGTCGAGTTCTCCGCTGCGCACGTAGCCGACCCGGGTGTCGATGTTCCCCCGGATCGGGACGCAGGTGATCTCCAGGCCGTGGCTGCGGGCGTACGCGTGGAGCTGGGCCATGCGTCGCGGCGAGCCGGTGCCGACCCGGGCGCCCTTGGGCAGCCGGTCGAGCGTCAGGCCGTCGCGGGCGATCAGCACGTCGCGCGGGTCCTCGCGCTCCGGGATCGCGGCCAGCACCAGGTCGGGATGGAGCGTGGTCGGCAGGTCCTTCAGGGAGTGGACGGCGAAGTCCACCTCGCCGGCGAGCAGCGCGTCACGCAGGGCGGCGACGAAGACGCCGGTGCCGCCGATCTGCGCGAGGTGCTCCCGGGAGGTGTCCCCGTACGTCGTGATCTCCACGAGCTCGACGGGCCGGCCGGTCAGCCGCCGGACGGCGTCGGCCACGTGCCCGGACTGGGCCAGGGCGAGCTTGCTGCGCCTGGTCCCGAGCCTCAGTGCCCTCTCGGTCATACTCGCCCTCGGTTCTTGACGTCGGCGTCATTCAGGTCGGCCCGGCTGACGGATGCGACCGTCTCCGGGTCGAGGTCGAAGAGTGTCCGCAGCGCGTCCGCGTACCCGGCGCCGCCGGGCTCGCTGGCCAGCTGCTTGACCCGCACGGTCGGCGCGTGCAGGAGCTTGTCGACCACGCGTCGCACGGTCTGGGTGATCTCGGCGCGCTGCTTCTCGTCGAGGCCGGGCAGCCGGCCCTCGAGCCGGGCGACCTCGCCGGCCACCACGTCGGCGGCCATGGTGCGCAGCGCGACGACGGTGGGGGTGATGTGGGCGGCGCGCTGGGCGGCGCCGAAGGCGGCGACCTCGTCGGAGACGATGCCGCGCACCTGGTCGACGTCGGCGGCCATGGGGGCGTCGGCGGAGGCCTCGGCGAGCGACTCGATGTCGACGAGCCGGACTCCGGGGACCCGGTGGGCGGCGGCGTCGATGTCGCGGGGCATGGCGAGGTCGAGCAGGGCGAGCGGGGTGCGGCGGCCCTGTACGGCGGTCTCCACGTCGTCGCCGGTGAGGACGAGTCCGGTGGCGCCGGTGCAGGAGACGACGACGTCGGCACGTGTCAGTTCGTCGCCGACGGCAACCATCTCGACCGCGTGGGCGGCCACGCCCGTTCCCCCGGCCTCGCCCAGGATCTGGGCGAGCCGCTCGGCGCGGGCGAGGGTGCGGTTGGCGATGACGATCTCGGAGACGCCGGAGCGCGCGAGCGTGGCGGCGGCGAGCGAGGACATCGAGCCGGCGCCGATGACGAGCGCCTTCTTGCCCTTGGCCCAGGTGTCGACGTCGGTGCCGTCGGCGAGCTGCTCCAGTCCGAAGGTGACGAGCGACTGCCCGGCCCGGTCGATCCCGGTCTCGCTGTGGGCGCGCTTGCCGACCCTCAGGGCCTGCTGGAACAGGTCGTTGAGGAGGCGGCCGGCGGTGTGCAGTTCCTGGCCGAGGGCGAGGGCGTCCTTGATCTGGCCGAGGATCTGGCCCTCGCCGACGACCATGGAGTCGAGTCCGCAGGCCACCGAGAAGAGGTGGTGGACGGCCCGGTCCTCGTAGTGCACGTAGAGATAGGGGGTGAGCTCGTCCAGGCCGACGCCGCTGTGCTGGGCGAGGAGCGTGGACAGCTCGGCGACACCGGCGTGGAACTTGTCCACGTCGGCGTAGAGCTCGATGCGGTTGCAGGTGGCGAGGACGGTGCCCTCGGCGGCCGGTTCGGCGGCGAGGGTGTCCTGGAGGAGCTTGGCCTGGGTGTCCGCCGACAGCGCGGCCCGCTCCAGGATGGAGACCGGGGCGCTGCGGTGGCTGAGGCCGACGACGAGGAGACTCATGCCGGCATCACGGCGGGGACGTCCCCGTCGGGTCCCTTGCGGCCGGTGCCGGTGGCGCCGCGGGGGGCGGGCGGTGCGGCGGGCGCGGCGGCCTCCGCCTCGGCGCCCGGGTCCGTACCGGTCTCGGCGTTCGACTCCTCGCCGGCCTTCCGCTGCTCGTGGAAGGCGAGGATCTGCAGCTCGATGGAGAGGTCGACCTTGCGCACGTCCACGCCGTCGGGCACGGAGAGCACGGTCGGGGCGAAGTTCAGGATGGAGGTGACTCCGGCGGCCACCAGCCGGTCGCAGACCTGCTGGGCGACGCCGGCCGGGGTCGCGATGACGCCGATGGAGACGCCGTCCTCCTCGATGATCTTCTCGAGTTCGTCGCTGTGCTGCACGGGGATCCCGGCGACGGGCCTGCCGGTCATGGCGGGGTCGGCGTCGATCAGCGCGGCGACCCGGAAGCCACGGGAGGCGAAGCCGCCGTAGCCGGCGAGCGCGGCGCCGAGGTTACCGATGCCGACGATGACGACCGGCCAGTCCTGGGTGAGCCCCAGCTCGCGGGAGATCTGGTAGACGAGGTACTCGACGTCGTACCCGACACCGCGGGTGCCGTAGGAGCCGAGGTAGCTGAAGTCCTTGCGCAGCTTCGCGGAGTTGACCCCGGCCGCGGCCGCGAGCTCCTCGGAGGAGACCGTGGGTACGGAGCGCTCCGAGAGCGCGGTGAGTGCGCGGAGATACAGCGGAAGCCGGGCGACGGTGGCCTCGGGAATTCCTCGGCTACGGGTCGCCGGTCGGTGAGTTCGGCCAGTTGCCACGGTGCTCCTGCGGGATGAGCGGGGCTGCAGGCGGCCATATGTCCCAAGACCGCCCCGTCGAATGCAGGCTATGTCTTTGTGAACGCGTGCACAAAGATGGTGTCCGTTTTGTCTGCCCAAAGTGACCGGGGTCACGCGGCTGGTTCGTATCGTCACGGAACCGCGAAGGGGGTCAGCGCGTTGAGAACCCAAAGGGGGCAAAATCGCACACACTCCTCACGACACGACCCCCGAAGCCCAACAAAACGTCCATGATGGTAACCGTCTTTCGGTCACGCACCCAGTTCGCGCCGGAGCCGCTCGGCGTCGACACGCCAGAAGGTGTGCTGTTCGCCGTCGACGAGGACGACGGGAATCTGCTCCCAGTACGCCCGGTGGAGCTCCTCGTCCCGGGTGATGTCCTTCTCCTCCCAGCGCGCCCCCGTCTCCGCGCACACGGCCTCCACGACCGCGCGGGCGTCGTCGCACAGATGGCATCCCGGCTTGCCGATGAGCGTCACGGTGCGCGCCCCGGCGTCCGTCTTCTTCTTCGTCCG
Source organism: Streptomyces sp. NPDC002057 (assembly GCF_040296665.1). Taxonomy (NCBI): domain Bacteria; kingdom Bacillati; phylum Actinomycetota; class Actinomycetes; order Kitasatosporales; family Streptomycetaceae; genus Streptomyces; species Streptomyces sp. NPDC002057. The sequence continues at coordinate 11,177 of NZ_JBEOXR010000005.1, read as the reverse complement.
TCCGAACATGGCGTCCATTCTGTCCCGTCGGCCGCGCCGAGCACCGCTCCGGCGGGACGGGACCCGATTAACAGGGGAGCCCCGCAGTGTTCACGCCCCGGCATCGTCACAAGTCAGGAAGTTCCGAACAGACTGGCTATGCTCACGACATGGCCGCTCTGGGATGGCTCACCCCTCGTAGGCGCTCCGCCACCGCGCGCAGCGTCCTCGCAGGCGAGGCCGCTGCCGAGGCAGCGCGCAAGTCCTCGCTCCAGCTGGAACAGGAGCGGGAGGAGGCGGCCGCGGAGGCCGAGGCTCCGGTCGAACCCGAGTTCCCGGTCGTCGGCGACGTGCGGGCCGCGGCCTTCTTCGACCTCGACAACACGGTGATGCAGGGCGCCTCGATCTTCCACCTCGGCCGGGGGCTGTACAAGCGGAAGTTCTTCCAGCGCCGCGAGCTCGCCCGCTTCGCCTGGCAGCAGGCCTGGTTCCGGCTCGCCGGCATCGAGGACCCCGAGCACATGCAGGACGCCCGCGACAGCGCCCTGTCCATCGTCAAGGGCCACCGCGTCTCCGAACTGACGAGCATCGGCGAGGAGATCTACGACGAGTACATGGCCGACCGCATCTGGCCCGGCACCCGTGGCCTCGCCCAGGCGCACCTGGACGCGGGCCAGAAGGTCTGGCTGGTCACGGCCGCCCCGGTCGAGACGGCCACGATCATCGCCCGCCGGCTCGGCCTGACCGGCGCGCTCGGCACGGTCGCCGAGTCCGTCGACGGCGTCTACACCGGCAAGCTGGTCGGCGAGCCCCTGCACGGACCGGCGAAGGCCGAGGCCGTTCGGGCCCTCGCCGCCGCCGAGGGGCTCGACCTGAGCCGCTGCGCCGCGTACAGCGACTCGCACAACGACATCCCGATGCTCTCGCTCGTCGGGCACCCGTACGCGATCAACCCGGACACCAAGCTCCGCAAGCACGCGAAGGCCCGGGACTGGCGGCTGCGCGACTACCGGACCGGCCGCAAGGCGGCCAAGGTCGGCATCCCCGCCGCGGCGGGCCTCGGGGCGCTGGCCGGCGGCACGGCCGCCGCGGTCGCCCTGCACCGCCGCCGCCACTGACCCCGGCCACCCCCTGCTCCCCCGCGAGGCGCCTCGGCGCGCCCGGAGGATCTGCCGATACGTTTCGGCTGCGATCATCTGCGACAACCCCGGACCAGGCGGCCTCACCCATCCGTGGTCGAACAGCACCGCACAGGTCGACTCACCGGCATTCGGGGCTCCTTACCCCGCAGCGGCCCCGATCACTCACCGGTCCCGCACTTGAGCACAACGCAACGCCCGCGCTGTCACAGTCGGAAGCAAATCGATCAACAACCGGTCACAAACTGTGCCTTGATGCGACTACAAGCAGTAACAGAACGGTCGGAACCGGTGATTTGAGCAACTGGGTGTAGCGCTGCCTGTACGAAGCGTTATTCTCCTCAGACGCACAAAGGACCCCTCACGTCGTCACGACGGGTGAACGGTCCCGCACTGCACGTGATGGAAGCTCTGCCTCTGGGAGTCCCGTGTACCCACACGTCGGGGTTGACACCTCGGGCCTGGCTACGCTGCGCGCAACGGTCCTCGACCACTTGCGCGGCTTCGTCCCCACCGCGTACGCCGGCCCTGTCCCCGCATTCGCCTTCGCCGCCCCGGCACCCGCCGGCCCTTGCTATGCCCTGGCCGACGGCAGCGCCGCCGTGGGCAGACGCGGTGCCCGCTCCGGAACCTCGACCCCCGCCCGCCGCCCCACCGCCGACAGCGACAGCGCTCGCATGATGGACCTGGTCGAGCGCGCCCAGGCGGGCGAGGCCGAGGCCTTCGGCCGCCTGTACGACCAGTACAGCGACACGGTCTACCGCTACATCTACTACCGCGTCGGCGGGAAGGCGACAGCGGAGGACCTGACCAGCGAGACGTTCCTGCGCGCCCTGCGCCGGATCTCCACCTTCACCTGGCAGGGCCGCGACTTCGGCGCCTGGCTCGTCACCATCGCCAGGAACCTGGTCGCCGACCACTTCAAGTCCAGCCGCTTCCGGCTGGAGGTCACCACCGGCGAGATGCTCGACGCCAACGAGGTCGAGCGCAGCCCGGAGGACTCCGTCCTGGAGTCCCTCTCCAACGCCGCACTCCTCGACGCCGTCCGCCGCCTCAACCCCCAGCAGCAGGAGTGTGTGACCCTGCGCTTCCTCCAGGGCCTCTCGGTCGCCGAGACCGCCCGGGTCATGGGGAAGAACGAGGGGGCCATCAAGACCCTCCAGTACCGGGCCGTCCGCACCCTGGCCCGGCTCCTCCCGGACGACGCCCGCTGACCGGTCCGCGCCCCCCACACGCGCCCCCACACCCCGGTCCGCGCCCCTGCGGCCGTCCCTCCCCCCACGCCCCCACGACCCCCGCCCAACTCACAGTCGGTGACGCCTCGATGACGCACTGGTCCGATCATCTTTCGCGCGTAACCCAAGTGCCGCGCCGCTCGTTGTGCGGGATGCAGGCTCCCTGTGGACACGCCATGTCCGCAGCCACTCACTCTTTCGTGTGGATGCGCTCAAGGTGTGCAACCTTCCGGACACCCCGGGGAGTCGACCGTCATGACGAGAGGAGGTGCCGCCAGTGATCGCGAACGTATCGGCGCACCGGCGGGCGAACGCCTTCGCCCAAGCCATGGAGGACCGGGCGTCCGAGGACGCGGCGGCCGAGCAGCCCGAGGCCCCGGCCGAACCGGCCGAGCAGGGGCGGCTGTTGGCCTTGGCGAACGGCCTCGGCGAACTGCCGAAGCCACAGCTCGACCCCGAGGTCAAGGTGGTGCAACGAGCGCAGCTCGTCGCCGCCATGGAAGCGATGCTCATGGAGGGGAGCGCGGCCGCGGGACCAACGGTGCCCGAGCAGCGCACCTCCGGCGGCAAGGGAGCCCACCGGGCGTCCCCGCTGCGGAAACTGCGTCCCCGCTCACGCTGGTCGAAGGGGCTCGCCGCCGGCGGCCTCACGGTCGGCGTCGCGGCGGGCGCGTTCGGCGGCGTGGCGGCCGCCAGCTCCGACGCGCTTCCGGGTGACTCGCTCTACGGGCTCAAGCGAGGCATGGAAGACATCAAGCTGGGGATGGCGGACGACGACGCGGACCGCGGCGGCATCTACCTCGACCAGGCGTCCACCCGCCTCAGCGAGGCGCGCCGACTCATGGAGCGAGGTCGCACGGGCGACCTCGACCACGAGTCCCTCACCGAGATCCGCCGGGTCCTCGGCGGAATGAAGCACGACGCCAGCGAGGGCCACCGCCTGCTCCGTCAGGCGTACGACCGGGACGGAAAGATCGCCCCGATGGCCCGGCTCAACTCCTTCGCCCAGGCCCACCGGGACACCTGGAACGGCCTCCGCGACCGTCTCCCCGTCCAGCTGGCGGACGTCGGCAGCGAGGTGACACACGTCTTCGACGCCATGGACGATGACGTCGAACCGCTCCAGTCGGTGCTCCCCCGCACCCCGGAGAAGGGCGCGATCGGCTCGGAGAGCCCCAGCGGCAGCCCCAGCGCACCGAGGAACCCCCAGGGCACGGACACCCAGCGTCCGCCGTCCGCCGACGAGGCTCCTCCCTCGGGCAGCCACTCCGCACCGCCCCGCCCGTCCGGCCCCAGCACGGGCACCAGCCCGAGCGCGGACAGCGGCACCGACTCACCGGAGGACGACGGCATCCTCGGCGGCAGCGCCGGCGGACTGCTCAAGCCCTCCCCGACCGGGACACCGACGGTTCCGTCCGGCGGCCAGGCGCCGCCCGACGTGCCCGACGTGACTCTTCCGCCACTCCTGCCGGGCCTGCTTCCAGGCCTCGGCATCGACAGCGAGGACGCTCGCTGACAAGGAGAAGGGGCGCCCCCACGGACGGGGGGCGCCCCTTCTTCCTTCACCCGCTCGGACTCCCCCGCCGCTCCCCTCAGAAGAAGACCGACCGCCGCTGCACCAGCAGCTTGTAGAGCGTGTGCTGGATCTGCTCCCGCACCTGATCCGTCAGGTTGAACATCAGCATCGGGTCCTCCGCCGCCTCCGGCGCGTACGAGTCCGTCGGGATCGGCTCCCCGAACTGGATCGTCCACTTCGTCGGCAGCGGCAGCGCCCCGAGCGGCCCCAGCCACGGGAAGGTCGGGGTGAGCGGGAAGTAGGGGAAACCGAGCACCCGTGCCAGCGTCTTGGCGTTCCCGATCATCGGGTATATCTCCTCGGCCCCGACGATCGAGCAGGGCACGATCGGCACCCCGGCCCGCAGCGCCGTCGAGACGAATCCGCCCCGGCCGAACCGCTGGAGCTTGTACCGCTCCCCGAAGGGCTTCCCGATCCCCTTGAAGCCCTCCGGCATCACGCCGACGATCTCACCGGCGCGCAGCAGCCTCTCCGCGTCCTCCGCGCACGCCAGCGTGTGTCCCGCCTTGCGGGCCAGCTCGTTGACGACCGGCAGGACGAAGACCAGGTCGGCGGCGAGCAGCCGCAGGTGGCGCCCGGCCGGATGGTGGTCGTGGACGGCGACCTGCATCATCAGCCCGTCCAGCGGCAGGGTCCCCGAGTGGTTGGCGACGATCAGCGCCCCGCCCTCGGCCGGGATGTTCTCGACGCCCTTCACCTCGACCCGGAAGTACTTCTCGTACAGCGGGCGGATCAGCGACATCAGGACCTGGTCGGTGAGCTCCTCGTCGTAGCCGAACTCGTCGACCTCGTAGTCGCCGGTGACCCGGCGCCGCAGGAACGCCAGCCCGCCCGCGAGCCGCCGCTCCCAGCCGCCGCCCCGGGCACCGGCCTCGGCCGCCGCCCCGGAGCCCGCGTCGGCACCGCTCGCCGCACCGGCCTCCGGAGCGGTCCCGGCACCCTGGACACCCTCCCGGGCCCCCTGCGGCTCCTGGGGGCCCTGCTGCGGCCCTGGCAGGGCCCGTACGGCCGCCGCCTCGCCGTCGGTGCGGCCGGGCCGTCGCCGGGCCCGCGACCGGTCGTCGTCGAACGGAATGACCTTGGCGTCCGCCATCGCTGTCCGGTCTCCTCAGGCGCCGTCGTGAACGGGATGAACAGGTGAAGCAGATGAAGCGGGAGGGACGGCCGGCCGGGCCGTCGCCGGGGCGAGACGCCCCGCGATCCGGTCCACCGCCCCGGCGAGCATCTCCGGCGGCAGCAGCCCCGGCCCGCGGCCGCGTACGAAGTCGGCGAAGGCCTCCGCCGTGGTGTAGCGCGTCGAGAACCCGAGGACCTCGCGCGTCTGCGCCGTCGACACGACCCGGCCGTGGGTGAGCAGCCGGATCTGCTCGGGCGCGAAGTCGGTGATCCCGACCGTGCGCAGCGCCGTCCCCACCCAGGTGACCGCCGGCAGCAGCACCGGCACCGTCGGGCGGCCGAGCCGCCGCGCGCACTGGGAGAGCAGCAGCACCCCGTCCCCGGCCACGTTGAAGGTGCCGCTGTTCAGGGTGGCCCTGCGGGGCTCGTGCGCCGCCAGGCGCAGCACGTCGATGACGTCGTCCTCGTGGACGAACTGCAGTCTCGGGTCGTACCCCAGGACGGTCGGCAGGATCGGCAGCGCCAGGTACTCGGCCAGCGGCGAGTCGATCCGCGGCCCGAGGATGTTCGCGAACCGCAGCACGCACACGGCCACGTCCGGGCGACGCCGGGCGAAGCCCCGTACGTACCCCTCGACCTCGACGGCGTCCTTCGCGAAGCCCCCGCTGGGCAGCGACTTCGCGGGCGTCGTCTCGGTGAAGACCGCCGGGTCGCGGGGCGCGGAGCCGTAGACGCTCGTACTGGACTTGATCACGAGCCGACTGATCCGCGGCGACTTCTGGCAGGCCCCGAGGAGCTGCATGGTGCCGATGACGTTGGTCTCCTTGACCGACGTACGGCCGCCGCCGCCGAGCGCGATACCGGTGACGTCCAGATGGACCACCGTGTCGACGTCGTGCTCGGCGAGGACCTTGGCGATCTCCGGCCGGCGGATGTCCGCCCGTACGAACTCGGCGGCGCCGAGCTGGTGCGCCGGGTCGACCGCGTCCACCGCGATGACCCGCTCCACCTCCGGATCCCGCTGGATCCGCCGCACGAAGCGGCCCCCGAGATACCGGGCGGCACCGGTGACGAGCACGACCTTGCCCAAGATCAGCGCCTTCCGTCCGTCTTCCGTTGGTCGCCACCGTAGCGCCTCAAGATTTCCGCGCAAATAAAACGTGGCCCTTCACCGCGAACGGTGAAGGGCCACGCCTGGCGCGAAATGCTGCGGTGCAGCGGTCGCCTTACTTCTTGTTGCGACGCTGAACGCGCGTGCGCTTCAGCAGCTTGCGGTGCTTCTTCTTCGCCATCCGCTTGCGCCGCTTCTTGATAACAGAGCCCACGACTACCCTCGCTCACTTCTCGGAACATCCCCGCCTCCCGGCGGGGATCGGTGCGGGGCGTCTGGGCCCACACGACCTACGTCGGCCTAGCCTACCGTCCCGAGCACTCCGCTTGTAATCCGAGGGACATACGGAGCTTTCCCGGCGTTGTTCGCCGCGCTCGCGCTACGCGGTCCCCACCCCCACGAAGGACTCCCGCAGGTACTCGTGAACCGCCTGTTCCGGCACCCGGAAGGACCTGCCCACCCGGATCGCCGGCAGATGACCGCTGTGCACCAAGCGGTACACGGTCATCTTGGACACGCGCATCACCGAGGCGACTTCCGCCACGGTCAGAAACTTGACCTCGTTGAGAGGTCGTTCGCCAGCAGCCATGACCCACCTGTACCTTCCGCCGCGACGCCCACCGGCTTCCCCTCCGGTGACTCTTCGTCGCCGAGCGCTCACTCTCCAGACTAGGGGCGGGTGGTACGAGTGGGGAAGAGGAGCTACCACCAGCCGTTTACCGTGACAGACACGCTCGATTGAGTACATAGCGAGTCAGCGGACGGTAGTAGTCCGAGCGCACGCCGTCATCAAGCGGAACGGCCACCGACACCTGCCCCTCCGCCTCACCGACGAACAGCGCCGGATCATCCGTATCGGCGAGACCGATGGCCTCGATACCCAGCTGACCTGCCCCGCAGACCCATCCGTGGTCCCCCACCACGAGCTCCGGCAGCGGCCCGCCGCCCTCGGCCGCGCTCTCCAGGGCGGCCCTAACCGGCAGCGGGGAGTGGGAGTGCGCCCCCGGCTCGCGCCCGCCCCCTGACGGCCCCGGCTCTCGCACCAGTGCGACCCCCCGGACGTAGTCGAGAAGGTACGTGCGTACGCCGAACCGGGTCGTTATGTCGACACATCGCCCCTGCGCCGGGGTGAGAACAAGACATCCCGCCGCCGACAAAGCGTCTGCGAGAGCGACGTAGAAACCGAGCAGACGGTGCGGATGACCCGTCCCGATGAGCACCGGAACCCGCCGCGCCGCCGCCGCCCCCAACCGATCCGCGAAGGCGTCGAGCCCCCTCAACGTACGCTCGGGATCGATGACATCGGGCCCCGACCGGTGCTCCGGATCGTCCGACACCCCGCATTTGTCGGCCATCAACCGCAGCAGATCGGCCTCACCCCACCCCCACGTGGGATCGAGCCCCAGGAGCACCCGCGGATCACGCGCGGCGAAGAGCCGATAGCTCCGCAGACTCTCCTCCCGCGACGTCGCCACCGTGCCCGCCAACCCCGCCGCCAACAGATGCGCCCGCAGCGCTCCGGTACTCAACACCCTCCCGATGCTGCCGGAACCCCCCTCCCCCGGAGCCGAAACCCCCGGGACACCGCACAGTCGGCGTAACGCCCACCGGAACGATCCGGAGCTGCCCCCACTCAGGCGGCCGCTTCCTCTAGGCGAGCAGTCCCCGCAACGGAAAGGCCGCCTTCCGCGTCGCGAGCACCGCCTGGTCCAGCCGGTCCGCCGGGTCGTACCCCTCGGACCACTCGGGGAAGCCCACCGGCCACCGCCCGTCCGTCATCCGCAGGGGCCCCGGCTGCCGGGTCCGCGCGTACGCCTCGTCCCGCCAGGACGACGGGATCACCGACTCCGGATCCACCGGAGCGTGCGCCGCGATCCCCACCAGATGCGTCCACGACCGCGGTACGACGTCCACCACCGCGTATCCGCCGCCGCCCAGGGCCAGCCAGCGCCCGTCGGCGTACTCGTGCGCCAGCTCGTGACAGGCCTCCTGGACCGCCCGCTGCGCGTCCAGCGACACCGCCAGATGGGCCAGCGGGTCCTCGAAGTGCGTGTCGGCCCCGTGCTGCGTGACGAGCACCTGCGGCCGGAAGTCCGCGATCAGCTCCGGCACCACCGCGTGGAAGGCCCGCAGCCACCCGGCGTCGCCCGTCCCGGCCGGCAGGGCCACGTTCACGGCCCCGCCCTCGCCCGGCCCGGCCGCGCCCGTCTCCTCCGGCCACCCCGTCTGCGGGAAGAGCGTCCGCGGATGCTCGTGCAGCGAGACCGTCAGCACCCGGGGGTCCTCCCAGAACGCCGCCTGCACCCCGTCCCCGTGGTGCACGTCCACATCCACGTACGCGACCCGCTCCGCGCCCAGTTCGAGCAGCCGGGCGATCGCCAGCGAGGCGTCGTTGTAGATGCAGAACCCCGAGGCCGCCCCCGGCATCGCGTGGTGCAGACCGCCCGCGAAGTTCACCGCGTGCGCGGCCTCCCCGCGCCACACGGCCTCCGCCGCGCCCACGGACTGGCCGGCGATCAGCGCCGACACCTCGTGCATCCCGGCGAACGCCGGATCGTCGACCGTACCGAGCCCGTACGCCTGGTCGGCGCGGCGCGGATCCGCCGACGCGGCCCGCACCGCCGCCACGTAGTCCTCGCGGTGGACGAGCCGCAGCGTCGAGTCCCCGGCGGGCTTCGCCGCGACCACGTCGACCGCCCGGTCGAGCCCGTAGGCCCGCACCAGCGACATCGTCAGCGCGAGCCGTACCGGATCCATCGGATGCTCGGACCCGAAGTCGTACTGCGTGACAGCTTCATCCCACATCAACAGTGCGCGGCCGCTCATGCCCGCCACCGTATCGGGCCGCTCGCGCACCGAACGACGTGGCGTACACCACCGTCACGAGGACCAGCACCATCGGCACCAGCATGGCCCCCCGATAGCTCCAGCCGTCCCCGAGCGCCCCCACCAGGGGCGACCCGATGAGGAATCCGACGTAGTTGAAGACGTTGAGCCGCGCCACCGCCGCGTCGCTCGCCCCCGGACCGTGGTTCTCGTACGCCAGCCGCCCCGCCGCCGCGAAGGTCTGCGGCACGATCACGCTCAGCCCGAGCCCGAGCACCGTGAACCCGGCGATCCCCGCCCAGGCCCCCGGCGCCACCGCCACCACCGCGAACCCGAGCGCGGCGAGCACGGCCCCGGCCCGCACGACCACCGCGGCCCCCAGCCGCCGCACCCCGAAGTCCCCCACGGCCCGCCCGAGGAGCGTCGTCACCATGTACGCGTTGTACGGCACGGTCGCCACCTCCTCCGAGCTGCCCAGCACGTCCTGGAGGTACTTGGCACTCCAGTTGGAGACGGTGGAGTCCCCGATGTACGCGAAGGTCATCACCAGACAGAGCGGCAGCAGCAGCTTGAAGGCGACACCGCTCCCCTTGCTCTCCCCCACCGCCACGGCGGGCGCGTCGCCGCCGGCCGCGTACCACCGGCTCCCGAGGAGCGCGAGGGGCAGCAGCACCGCCACCACCGGCAGGTACGACACGAACAGCGACAGCTGCCAGTGGGCCCCCACCCAGGCGAGCGAGGCCCCGACGATCCCCCCGAGGCTGTACGAGGCGTGGAAGCCGAGCATGATGCTCCGCCCGTACGCCCGCTGGAGGCTGACGCCCAGCATGTTCATGGAGGCGTCCAGGGCACCGACCGCGAGCCCGAAGAGCCCCAGGGCGACGGCCGCCTGCCAGAGCTCCGATCCCGTGCCCACGGCGAGCAGCGACAGGAGGACGAACGGCTGAGCCCACCGCAGCACCACCGCGGAGCCCACCCTGGCCACGACCTTCTCGGTCACGACGCTCGCCACCCCGGCGAGGATCGGCACGGCGGCCAGGAAGGCGGGCAGCAGCCCGTCCGAGATCCCGTACCGGTCCTGGATCGCCGGTATTCGGGTCACGAGCAGGGCGAAGGTGACCCCCTGCACGAAGAAGCTGACCGCCAGGGATCCCCGCCCACGCCGCAACCGCGCATCCGTCATGGCGGCACAGCGTAGGGCCGGAACCTACCGGGGGGTAGATGGATCACAGTCCCAATATCGCCGGCAGCTCGTCCATGCTCCGGAAGAACCCTTCGGCCCCGGCGAGCTTCTTCTCGGGCGTCATCGCGGTGAACCCGTACACGTCCATCCCGGCCGCCACCGCCGCCTCCACCCCGAGCGCGCTGTCCTCGACGACCACACACCGCTCGGGCGCCACCCCCATCCGCGCGGCGGCGTGGAGGAACAGGTCGGGCGACGGCTTGCCGCGACCGACGTCCTCGGCGCTGAAGACGATCTCGTCCCGGAACAGGCCGTCGAGCCCGGTCTTCCGGTGCCCCACCCGAATCCGCTCATGGCTTCCGGAGGAGGCCACACAGTACGGAACCCCGGCGCCGGCCAGCTGCTCGACCACCTCGGCCGCCCCGGGCACGGCCTCCAGCTCGGCCTGGAACGCGGCGAACACCCGCCCGTGGAAGGTCTCGTCGAACTCCGCCGGCAACCGCTGCCCGCTCCGCTCCTCGACGAGCTCGTGAATGCGGTGCATGGCCGACCCCATGTAGTCACGCACCGATTCCTCGTACGTGGTGGGGTGCCCGAGCTCCGTCAGATAGCCGGCCAACAGCGTGTTGGAAATCGGCTCGCTGTCCACGAGCACACCGTCGTTGTCAAAGATGACCAGGTCGTAGCGCATGCGCCCAGCTTAGAACGCAAAAATGCCTCAACCCCCGGACAGAGTCCGGGGGTTGAGGCTAAAAATTGTTCGGCGGCGTCCTACTCTCCCACAGGGTCCCCCCTGCAGTACCATCGGCGCTGAAAGGCTTAGCTTCCGGGTTCGGAATGTAACCGGGCGTTTCCCTAACGCTATGACCACCGAAACTCTATGAAGTTAACCAACCGGAAATCGGCACAGTTCGTTACTTCAGAACTAACACAGTGGACGCGAGCAACTGAGGACAAGCCCTCGGCCTATTAGTACCGGTCAGCTCCACCCATTACTGGGCTTCCACATCCG